>CAYJLL010000035.1:0-12809 GCA_964370955.1 uncultured Rikenellaceae bacterium
CTCCAAACTCCTTGCAATTTTTATCCAACTGCAACAATTGCCCCGCAAGGGGAGTTGAGTGTTGATTTTCAGTGGGGGTATTGTGATCTGCGGTTGCTATGGTTCTCTCTGGATGCATCAAACCTATGCCTCTTTTTCTCAGACCATCAAAGGCCTGTGGAGAGGTTACCTCGTGAATGTAATGGCGGTCGATATACAACACCGAGCGTCCGCCCTCTAGCTGCTTAACGATATGAGCATCCCATATTTTATCAATTATTGTCATACTTCAATATATTATCAATAGTAAATATTATTCAAAAACTAATTCAAATTCATCCACGTGCAACACCGATCCTGATCCTCCGCAAAAATCTCCGCCATTGATGCTTGAGGTTGCAACGATAGATATGTGTGTTGGTTTGTGGGTCAAAGAATTGTACTCAATGGGGAATTCAAAAGTGGTATACTCGTCCACTTGTTGATTGGTACGGAACTCACCGTAGGCAATTTGAGTTATTGCTGTCTGAGCTGGTCGCTCAGTAGCTCCTCCCCAATCTTCCAAAGACACGTAGATATGTGCCCAATCCATTTTGCCGATAGAATCGGTGAACGGGAATTGAGGGTCGGCAGCAATATCAACTGGCTTTGGTGAGTATTTGAACCACCCTTTAAGTTTGGTTGGACGGCCAGTATAAGCGCGCCCCATCACCGCTAACTTTCTCATCTTATCGAACTCTACAGGAAGTCCTGGGGTGTAGATTCCAGTGTAGAGGTTGCCAGCTGCAATCTTGGCAAGTATTACCCCCCCTATTGTTTCGAGTCTGGCGGCTTTTCCGCTAACGGCATTTACACCATCCACTGGTGTTGTATTGCTGGGTTTGCCTGCGGTCACAACCCCCTCATTACCCGTGGCCCAGAAAGAATTTGTTCCTGTGAGATTAGGGAACCATTTCGTGCCATCGAGAACCCAATCGTCGAAACTCAGGTTTTCTATGGTTGGGATAATATCGGTTGTAAATTCTTTAATCTCGCCTTTGTCTGTCCCATACGAACCACGGTACTCATAGCTTGTATTAGGGTTCAATCCAACAATCTTAGCTGAAGCTCTCGAACCGTTAACGCTAGCTTTTGTATAGGTCCACGTCTGAGTACCTTTCGCACGATAATCAAAACCTGACTCAAAGTTGGGGTCTTGCTTTACGTCTGCCTCAAGATAGGCGAACAAGCCCCACGGGTTTGCCGAACCAGTAATTACGGGTTCTTCGGTCTTGATAACCACCACCTCCCAAGTCTCGCTTTTGTCGTGGTAGCTCACTGTGAAAGTGCGAGGTAGCGAAAAGTCGGAAATCAAATAAGGATCGGGGGTGATGACCGCATTGGATGGTCCCAATTGAAATTTGTTAACAACGATAGCTCTCAAATCTTGTGTTGCGCTCACATAGACTGCCGCATTAAAATTCGTAAGATCAATCACAGCATCGCCTATCTGCCCAGAGAGTTCGATCTGTCGATCAATCTGCTGGCTCACTGAAATAGTCCACTGGAAATCCTGATAGGTAGAAACAGTAAAGATAGTATCGCTCAGATGATTTAAATAATCACCTGCCTGCAAGGTGCTTTTCGCTCCATCGCTTAGGATCATACGAGAGATTTTACTGTTCTCGATATTCACTGTATCTGATAACTCCAAAGTGATTTGGTTTTTCGAAGGGTCGATTTTTGAACTGCCCTTCTGACCTGAAATCTCAAATTCGAGCACATCGCCTTTGATGTAGGGAAGAGGTATGTCATTCTCGATGCAGCTCACAAGTGGGAGTAGCGTGAGTAGGTATGCTGTAGGTAGTAGTCGTCTCATTGAGTTGAATGCTTAACAATTAAGGTTTTTGTTTAAAAATAGAATGACATGCCCAGTTGGATGGAAAATAGATTCACCTTGAAGTTGGCACTCACGGTCTCGAACGAACCTTGATAGACTTGGTTGGTGATTTGTTCCGTGCGATTGTAGTTCACTCCAAGAATTCCAACCGAAGCCTCGATGGACATCGAGTTAGTCACAAAAGCAGAAAGACCCGGAGAGATAGTTACCCCCATTTGGGTTATCTTCTCATAGGTGCCCACAAGCTCTTGACCCACCCCATTGTAGATCTTTCCTTGTCCGCCTCCAAAGTTGAAGCGTACATCATTAAAAAGCGCAAAACGCTTACTTTCCCCCAAAGCCAGATAGGTTCGCAGAAAAGCAGTAGCAGTATAGACATGGCGCACAGAGTAATAGTCCTCTATTCCAAAAATCATATCTTCGCTCAAATTTATACTAACATCATCAATTTGAACTTGAGTACGTGAATAATCGAGGGCAAGTCCTGCCGCAATATCGTTTGTGAAGGTATAAGCAAACTGCACCTTGCCCGTGAGTGTATAGGCTTTTGTCTGCAGATCGTCTATCATCAAAAACTTATAATCCTCACCGTTTGCCTCAAAATAGGAAGCAGTCCCCCCAACAAACCATTGCCCCTTGGGCATATAGACAGTTGATTTAATATCTCTGTCCATTTTCTGAGCCATAGTTGTATTGGCCAGCAACAAAGCAAAAACTACAAGAAAAATTCTTTTCATAATTTAATTCCGTTCTAAAAATTTGAACTTCAAAGATAATGATTTTTCTTTAATTAGTTTTAAATAATTTATCCCCATTCTACGTTCTTCAAACATTAAATTGTGTCACAAGTAGACATACAAAAAAGGCGTTTTTCTTAGAAAATACGCCTTTAGATTGAATGTAAGCCTATGAAAGTTATATGAGCTGTACGCTGATTCTCTTTTTGACTATATAGATTTTGAGAGAGAACGAAATTTACGTTTGTCAAACTTATAGTAGTGAGCTGCTCGGTGAGCAACTCCAGTTTCTTTTTCCGACAACTGAACAACATAAGGCATTTGATGGAGCTTCTTGTGAAAGTTCTTAACATCGTATGTGCTACCTTGGATTATCTCCATGATGGTTCGCAATTGTGCAACCGTAAATTTGCGGGGTAGCAAAGAGAATATGTATGAAAAATCAGTCGAAATCTTAAATCGAAGGTAATCAAGAGCTTCCTTTAAAATTGCATTATGGTCAAATGCAAGAACCCCTATTGAATCAAGCGATTGCCACAAGGTTGGATATTTCGAGTTAGATGACTCACGTTTACCGATCTGCACTATTCCCATATAGCCCACAGTAATAATGCTTCCAACTTTCGTTTGCGCCTCTCTCTCAAGCCAAATGCGATCGCGGATATTCGACACACGATCCTTTGAGCTAAAAGCCTTAAACTGGACCATTTGAACATCTTTAAGCCCTGATTGTTCCCTGAGAACTCTATCTGCTGCTGCGTTGAGATCCTCATCTTGATAGATCAGATCTCCTGGGAGCTTCATCTCCACTGCACCCACAATGTCTTGGACACTGCGCTTAGTTAATAGAACTTTAAGTTTGTTTTGGTCAAAACCAAAGATAACACAATCCACCGAAAAATGATGGTGTGCATAGGCGGGGGTTGATTGTGATTTCATAATGCAGTTTATTTGACATAAAATAACTAATTGATAGCATAAAGATACTACAAATTTTTGTTATTACAAAAAAAACTTTAAATTATATCATCTTTTTTACTCTATACTCCTCCATCACCCCTATAACGTCGTCACGCATGATGTTAAAGCCTGCACGATTTGCTTGGTTGATTGGATCACCTGGAGTTGTTGGTAGTCGGTCAGGGTTGATGTATTTACCATTTTGTTTAATTCTAAAGTCAAGGTGAGCACCTGTTGACATTCCTGTGCTTCCAACATAACCTATCACCTGACCTTTGCGTACTCTCACACCCGATTTGATCCCCTTTGCAAAACCTCTCAAATGCAGATAAGCACTCTCAAGACCTCTGGAGTGGCGCAACCAGATACGATTTCCACCTCCACCGCTATCCCATCCAGCACGTGTTACAGTTCCATCAGCCACCGCCAATACGGGGGTTCCTGAAGGGGCTGCATAGTCAATTCCACTGTGCATCTGACGGATACGGCGAATAGGGTGAGTGCGCATTCCATAACGAGAGCTTACTCTTGCGCGATAGCTAAGAGGCGAACGAAGAAAAGCCTTTTTCATATTATTTCCATTCTCATCCCAATAGCCCATAGTCTCACCTTGCTCATAGCGGATGGCAACATAGGGTTTACCTTTATGGGTGATCTCAATACCATAGACCTTTCCCACGCCTATGCTCACTGTGTCCACATACTCTCTCTCGTAGAGAATACGATAGCCATCGCCCGCTTGGATGGCGGTAAAGTCAATTGTAGACTCAAACACATCTGCCAGACGATTTGAAAGCGAAGCACCAATTGAGCCATAGAGCGTAGATTCGATTTGCCCTTCAATATAATGTTCTTTAGTTAGAACATTTTTCTTATTAGCTCTCACATAGATTGAATCCTTCATTGCGAAGGTAATAAACTCTGTTTTATTTTTCTCATAGACCAAATACTCAAGTTTATCGGTACTGTCGCCATGGCTCAACATGGCTGCATACGGGCGACCAGCTCGAAGATCGCGCAAATCAAAAATGCCTTTAGACTTTTCAATCAACTGATTAATCACACTAATATTCACATCATACTTTCCGTTGAGTAATTTTGAGAAAGTCTCCCCACTTTGAATCTCACCAGTCTCTATATCTAGGTCTTTTACGTTGATGCCATAGACTATCTTTGCATCGAGCCCAAGGAGCGATTCCTGACGAGCAATCACAGCTCTCGAGAGATTTTCACCTGCATTAACTTGATAGTTTGCTGCATCTGAGCCAGAACACTTCTTGAAAATCAGCACCACTGCCAAAATTGCAATAAGAGCGAGTAGGGCTGTTAGTATTTTGATGAGATTACGTTGGGAAGGAATAAGTTTCATATACACTAGTTAGCTTTCTTTTGAGTTAGTTGGGATGTTTTATTGCGCACTTTGAGAGCCTCGAAACCTTGGCCGTAAACTCCACTTACACTTGCTGTGGAAATGAAAGCCTGAGGATCCTCTTCTTTAATAATACGATATATTTCGGATTGTTGCAATTTACGACACACGACCAATACGATTTTCTGAGATTGACCACTATAACCACCTTCGGCATCAAGATAGGAAACACCTCTTTTTGCCTCTGAGATAATGCGATCCCCAATGGCTTTATGTTTTTGAGAGAAGATCAACATCTGAACAGATTGTTTGGAGCCCGAGGTTACCATATCGATAGTATAGCCCACTGTTGCGAGAGTAACGAAACCATAGACTGCAGGTTTCAGATCACCCTTAAACACAAGTATCGAGGTGATAATAATAATGAAGTCACACATCATAATGACCCTACCAAAGGATATATTAGTGTATTTATTCACTATCATAGCAACGATGTCTGTTCCTCCACT
The DNA here is from genome assembly GCA_964370955.1 of uncultured Rikenellaceae bacterium. GTDB lineage: Bacteria > Bacteroidota > Bacteroidia > Bacteroidales > Rikenellaceae > Mucinivorans. The sequence goes on from CAYJLL010000035.1 coordinate 5,434, forward strand.
ACTACCCCCTTGCGTAAAGCAAATACCCACACCAAATCCACACATCACTCCACCTAATATCACCATTAACAGTTGATCGCCCTCCCCAGCCGATAGGCCAAGCAGATCGTTTGGTAAGAATATATCAAACAGATTCATCATCAGGGTTGTAACAATAACTGCATATATAGTCTTAACCCCAAACTTAGGACCAATGAGCATCACTCCAATGGTCAACAGGATAGCATTAACTATGAAATAGATTGTTCCAACTGTCAAAAACCCTTCGTGAGGACTTCCAATAGCATAGAAAATCAAAGATGATATACCACCTGCGCCACCGGGTACGGTTTGGGCAGGAATCAACAGCGTTGTAAATCCAAAAGCGTAGGCTATTAGTCCTATAGTGATAAGCCCATACTCTTTCAGCAGTCGTGATTTTGATTGCAGATTTGGCATTGTTTTAAGAGTTGTTTTGTGTTTATTTTTGGGGTTCTCTAGTAAACAACATTAATGATGCGCCCTGGGACAACGATCATTTTCTTGATTGGCGCACCAGCTGTATATCGCAGGGTATTTTCATCTGCCTTTACAATTTCCTCAATCTCTTCTTTGCTCAAGGACAAAGACAGTGTGAGTTTATAACGAAGCTTACCGTTCATCGACACAGGGTATTCAAAAGAATCTTCTTTGAGATACTGCTCGTCAAAAACTGGCCACTGCGCATCACACACACTACCTTCTCCACCTAGATCGCTCCAGAGTTGCTCGGCAATATGAGGTGCAAATGGCGCAAGTAGCACTACTAGCTCTTTAAATATTGCCGACGAAGTAGCTTTCTGCGAAGTGAGTTCATTAAGACAAATCATAAACGCGCTCACGGCTGTATTGAATGAGAAATTCTCTATATCTTCCGACACTTTCTTGATGGTCTTGTGCAGGGTTTTAAGGTTCTCAGGAGTTGGCTGCGTTTCATCAGAGGCCGAGGCCGCACGCCACAGACGACGCAAGAATTTATGCACTCCGTCTATACCGTTAGTGTCCCAAGGTTTCGATTGCTCAAGTGGACCTAGGAACATCTCGTACATACGCAGTGTGTCAGCTCCATAGTTTTCCACTATCATATCGGGATTCACCACATTGTACATCGATTTGCTCATCTTCTCCACAGCCCATCCGCAGATATACTTACCATCCTCCAACACAAACTCCGCATCCGCAAATTCAGGTCTCCACGCCTTGAAGGCTTCAGTGTCGAGCACATCGGCTCTCACGATATTCACATCCACGTGTATCTCTTGGGTGTCGTATTGCTCTTTTAGCCCATGGCTAACAAAGGTATTAGTTCCCTTTACGCGATACACAAAGTTCGATCGACCTTGGATCATACCCTGATTTACGAGTTTCTTATAGGGTTCTTCTTTGCAAATATAACCAGTGTCATACAAGAAGAAGTTCCAAAAACGTGAATACATCAAGTGGCCAGTGGCATGTTCAATTCCTCCCACATACAAATCCACATTCTCCCAATACTCATTTGCCTCTTTCGATACCAAAGCATCATTATTCTTGGGGTCCATATAACGCAGGAAGTAGGCAGAAGAGCCTGCAAAGCCTGGCATAGTAGAGGTCTCAAATTCCCAACCTTCCACACGTGCTAGTGGTGGTTCGCCTTGGGCTGTTGGGCGGAAGTCGCTGATTTGTGGAAGCTCCAAAGGTAGGCTTTCCAAAGGCAACATACACGCTTTGCCATCCTCATAGCGTACGGGGAAAGGCTCACCCCAGTATCTCTGGCGTGAGAAAATCGCATCACGAAGACGATAATTTATTTTTCGCTGACCGATGCCACGACTTTCAATAGTCTCCAACATCTTAGCAATTGCATCTTTAACCTCAAGTCCATTGAGGAAGTCTGAATTAATCAATGCACCCTCCTTAGCATCATAGCTACCCTCGCTCACATCACAATCAATAATCGGGCGAATATCCAAACCGAAATGACGAGCAAAAGCCCAGTCACGGCTGTCGTGTGCTGGCACTGCCATAATCGCACCCGAGCCATAGCCCATCAATACATAATCGCTTATATATATAGGTATCCTCTCTCCATTGAATGGATTCAGAGCATAGGCTCCCGTAAATGCACCACTCACACGAGTTTCTGCAATACGTTCACGCTCCGAACGTTTTTTGGTTGCAGTGATATATTCTTCAACCTCAGAACTTTGCTCCGATGTAGTTAGCTCAGCCACCCATGGGTGCTCAGGAGCCAAAACCATAAAGGTCACCCCAAAAGTAGTATCAGCACGAGTAGTGAAAATTTCCAATTTCTTGTCGCTTCCCTCGATCTCAAAGAACATCTGCGCTCCTTGCGAACGGCCTATCCAGTTGCGTTGAATTTCTTTCAAAGAATCGCTCCAATCCAAAGTATCGAGCCCATCGAGTAGTCTTTGCGCATAGGCTGTTACTCTCAGAAGCCATTGCTTCATCGGGCGTTGTTCCACGGGGTGACCACCTCTCACCGACAGCCCCTCTTTCACCTCGTCATTTGCAAGAACAGTTCCCAGCGCCTCACACCAATTCACCGAAGTCACCGCTTGGTAAGCCAAACGATAATCACGCATCAATATATCTTCTTTTTCGCTCTCGTTCAATGAGTTCCAGCCTTCGAAGTTTTCTTTTTCGAATCTCTCAATAAGCTCCGCAATAGGCTTTGCTTTGCCTGAGGCTGCATCATAATAATGCTCAAACATTTGGGTAAATGCCCATTGCGTCCATTTGTAGTAACCTGGCTCACAAGTGCGCACTTCACGGTCCCAGTCATAGGAAAATCCGATTTGGTCAAGCTGTCGACGATAACAAGCAATATTTTCTTCTGTGGTAACCGCAGGGTGTTGGCCAGTTTGAATGGCATATTGCTCAGCGGGCAATCCGAAAGCATCATAGCCCATGGGGTGAAGAACATTGAAACCTTTAAGGCGCTTGAAACGGCTCACTATATCTGAGGCGATATAGCCCAGAGGGTGTCCAACATGCAGACCTGCACCCGAAGGATAGGGAAACATGTCTAGTATGTAGAATTTCGGACGCGAGGGATCAATCTCTACTTTATAGAGTTTATCCTCGACCCATTTTGCTTGCCATTTTTTTTCTATCTCCTTAAAATTGTATTCCATTGTTATTTACTTAACGTCTGTTGTTGCTGTTTGTTATTTGCACTAAAGGGGTAACTTTTTTTTGGGGGGGCTAGTTTTTTGAGGTGTCCTGCTCGCTCAAGATTCGGTGATATTCCTTGGGGTCGAGCAATAGATCGTGAGCTTTCCACAACACTAGATCGTCTCCTTTTAGGTTATCATACTCTATCGCACCTTTGATGTAGTACCAACGATTAATCAGCGCCGATGCTATCACCTCCTTGATTTCTTGTGAATGTTGTGCTAAAAGAGCACGTTTATCATCAGTGAGTTTGCTTTCCAATGAATCCATCAGAGGTTTCATAGCTTCGAATTGCGGTTCATGTTTTGCAAAATCACGTAGTTCTTTCAGGGCGGTCTGAGCAGGCGATGTATAATCTATGGTCTTATCGTCCATAAAATGAACGAATTCCGAATATATCTTATCGTCAACTTCGAAACCCTCAATTGGCGCTTTTGGATTTTGCGCGACATAGAGGTTAGAGAAATCATCAACAAAACCAAATGCCATCAAAAGAGCCGAAAATTTAGACAAGAAGTCACGCTTGATTATTACATCCGGGTTAATACCTCCTCCGTCATAGACCTTGCGGCCTGCTGCTGTTGTAAATTCTTTCACTAGCGAGTCTGGAACGTGTTTCACTGATCCGTCGTCATTGCGATGAGTGTAGTCAATCGCCTGAATACAACGACCCGAAGGGGTGTAATATTTGGCTATGGTAACCTTGACCATCTCGTTTTCTCCAACTCCACGTGTAGATTGAACCAATCCTTTTCCAAAGCTGCGACTTCCAACTACAACGCCACGGTCGTAGTCTTGAATTGCGCCTGCAAGAATCTCACTTGCCGATGCCGAACCACTTCCAATCAACACCGCCAAAGGTAGTTCTGGGAAAATAGGGTTCGTACTTGTCTTATAGATTGTATTGCTACCTCTGGAGCGGCCTTTCAGACTTGTGACAACGCTACCTTTAGGCAAAAACATTCCTGCAATATCGATCGCACCACCTATCACTCCGCCACCATTACCTCTCAAATCTAGGATAATGCCACGCAGTTTGGTTTGTGCATTAAGCTTATCTATTGCATCTTTGACTTCTTTGGCTCCATCCGAGGTAAAACTATCAAAGCGAATATAGCCTATCGAGTCTTTCAAAAGCCCAAAATAAGGCACCGAAGGAATGGAAATTACCTCACGAGTGATTTCGATCTCTTTGAAAGTTGTAGTGTCCGACAAAGGGCGATACTTCAAAGTAAACGTTGTGTTAGGGTCACCTTTGAGCAACGAAGATACTTTTTCTGATCCAGCACCCTTGAGCGACTCACCATCTATCTCGACCAATCTATCGCCACCCATCAAGCCTGCTTTTGCCGAGGGTGAGCCCTCGTAGGGTTGGCTAATTTCTACCCACTCGCCACGCTGACGAATCAGCGAGCCTATGCCGCCATATTTTCCCGTTGTCATAAACTCAAAGTCTGCCATTTCCTCAGCCGAGATATATTCGGTATAAGGGTCAAGCTCTTTAAGCATTGCATCGATTGCCGTTGTTGCCATCTTTTGGGGGTCGGGCTCGTCAACATAGAGGGCATTCACGCTGGTGAATAGACTGAAAAACAGGTTCATCGATTTACCAATCTGCAAATCACGACGCTGTTGAGCGATCTCGGGCGATAGTTGCTCGCTGGTAGTACTATCGCTAGAAACACTCAAAGTCACCCCTTGAGAGTGAGCCTTGGTGCTCAGTCCCAAAAGAGTGACCGTTAAAAACAAGTTTGCAAGTATTTTTTTCATACTGCTATTGTGGGGGGACTATAGGTAAGTATTGAAACGGAAAGTAGCGCGCACTACTTCTTTGCGAGGACCGCTCATCACCGAAAGTCCGTCTGCATCGGTGGTGATTGTAATTTTGTCGTCCCAGCGGTGAGCTAGTTTCTTAGCTGTCGATGTAGCACGAAACTCCATATTATTGTCATCGCCTCCAGTTTGAGTATATCCACAAGCTGACATCACACGAATGAGATCTTCCTTACGCTGTGGTGCGTTGAAAGTGAGGTCCTTTTTCACAAATCCAATAAAAGGATAGATCAACGAAAACAGCAACACCACACCACATAGCATCAACCCGTGCATGTTGTAGTATTGTGCGAGTACTATTTTGTTTGAGCTAAAGCTGTTCATCAAAATGACAGTTAGCGAGAGAAGGATTGCAAAGTAGACTACATATTTTGCTACTCGAATTATGTAAGTTCCCATTTTTCTTGATTTTTTTAATTATTTGCAAGCCTTCAATTTACAAGGCTTTAAAATTTCATTATTTGGCACTGTTGTGCAGGCCACATTCCCTTTGCTCGGGGTTCTCCCACCACCAACGACCAGCTCTCACATCCTCGCCCTCTACAATGGCACGAGTACATGGCTGGCAGCCAATCGAGGGAAAGCCTTTTTGATGGAGAACGTTGAAAGGCACTTGATTATTTTTCACATAATCGATAGTTTCGCTCTCACTCCAATTAATCAAAGGGTTGATTTTGAGCATCCCGTTTTGAGCATCCCATTCGACCATTTGATTATCGCCACGCGTAACAGATTGCTCACGGCGCAGGCCACAAATCCATACTTTCAGCCCCGAAAAAGCACGCTTAAGAGGCTCTAGTTTGCGAACATGACAACACTCACGACGCAGCTCTATGCTATCATAGAACAAATTAACGCCATGCTCTCTAACCATATTTTGAACCAAGGTAGTATCGGGGAAAAAGACTTCTAGCTTGATACCAAAACGCTCATTGGTTTTACCCATCAAGGAATAAGTCTCAGGAAAAACTCGCCCAGTGTCAAGCGTGAAGATCCTACACGATTTGTCAATCTCGCAAATCATTGCCGTTAGGGCCTGATCCTCCCACGAGAGACTAGAGGCAAGTCCTATCTCGCCTTTATATTCGCTTAAGAAATATTGCAGGAGCTCCTGAGGGGTGCTTCCTGCAAATTTTTCATTAAGACTAGCTATTTGCTGTTCGTTCATCATTGTGATATTGAAGATTTATCAAGCTTACTTACAAAATCATTGCCGCACCAACGGTTTCGTTGGTAGCCTCGTCCACAAACACTAGCGAGCCAGTGTTGCGATTCGATTGGTAGCTATCGAACACCAAAGGTTTTGCTGTCTTGATAGTGATCTGCCCGATGTCGTTCATCGAAAGAGTCTGCGCATCGGTGAGTTTATCGAGAGTGTTAATATCTACACGGTAATCCAACGATTTTACGATAGCTTTCATCTCTGAATTACAATGACGCACCAAGTATTTTCCACCCACGCTCATCGCCTTAGGGTTCAACCAGCAGATCATAATCTGAAGCTCTTGGCTCACGGTGACAGCTTGAGAGATATTCTCATCCGAGACGATCATGTCGCCTCTTGAGATGTCGATATTATCCTCCAAGGTGATGGTCACCGAGGCTGGAGTTTGCGCCACCTCGAATTTCTTATCACACTCTAGGATCTCTTTCACCTTTGACACTGTACCCGAAGGCAACACTTTCACTCTCTCGCCCACTTTCAACGATCCGCCTGCCATACGGCCTGCATAGCCACGGAAATCGTGGTACTTGTCGCTAATTGGACGCACCACCCATTGAACTGGGAAACGAGCATCGCTACTCTCAGCACCTTTATGTTCGATAGAGGTGGTCTCTAGGATATTCATCAGAGTCTCACCATCATACCATGAGCAACGATCAGATTTAACAACCACGTTGTCGCCAAATTTAGCTGAGATAGGTACAAACTTAATGTCTTTTAGCCCTAGGGAGCCTGCGATTTCTTTGTATTTACTAACAATCTCGTCAAAAACCTCTTTCGAGAAATCCACCAAGTCCATTTTATTCACACACACCGCTACGTGAGGAATACCCAACAGCGATGCGATGTAGGTGTGGCGAACTGTTTGCTCGATAATACCATTGCGGGCATCGATCAGGATAATAGCCAAATCGGCAGTCGAAGCACCCGTAACCATGTTGCGAGTGTATTCAATATGACCCGGGGTATCTGCGATAATAAATTTACGTTTCGGGGTTGCGAAGTAGCGATAAGCCACATCAATGGTAATACCCTGCTCACGCTCGGCTCTAAGTCCATCGGTGAGAAGCGCTAGGTTTACCTCCTCGTTACCACGAGTTTTTGAGGCCTCCTCGATCGCCTC
>CAYJLL010000035.1:12819-13128 GCA_964370955.1 uncultured Rikenellaceae bacterium
CCATCTGATCTTCAAAAATAGATTTACTATCATAGAGCAGACGACCAATGAGGGTTGATTTTCCATCATCCACCGATCCTGCCGTAGTAAATCTCAATAGCTCCATGTCTAGGTAGCCACTTGTATGTTGTGCCATGTTGTTTTGCTTTTGATTCTTTTAAAAATAACCTTCTTTCTTGCGGTCTTCCATTGCCGACTCGGAGCGCTTGTCATCTGCACGACCACCACGCTCAGTGATGCGAGTAGATGCAATTTCATCGATAATCTCCTCCAAAGAGTTAGCCTCCGAAAGTGTTAGCCCCGTACAAG
>CAYJLL010000036.1:0-1364 GCA_964370955.1 uncultured Rikenellaceae bacterium
CACCTTGCTCCAACAGGTAATCGTGCAAGAAACGCCACGAGCGTCCCGTATCGACAATATCCTCGACCACAACAATATCTCTCCCCCGCACATCGACCGACACCGGCACCTCAAGTCGAACCTCGCCCGAGCTCTCGATTGCCGCCCCATACGACGAACATTTAATATATGCCAACTCCACATCCGAGCTCATCTGAGTCATCAGCTGCGTAGCCCAGACCATCGCACCGCTCAGAACCACCAACATAACTGGCGGTTGACTCGCTCCGCCATACTGGCTATCGAGCGCTTGAGCCACAGCGGTTGTGGCACTATGGATCTGACTTTGGGTAAGATAAAGCTCAAATTCGAGATCTAGAACCTTAATTTTTGACATCGTGATTGAATCTTTTTGGTGATAAAAGTATGAAATCTGCAACGAAAACCATACCTTTGCAAAGGTAAATCATTTTTTTCAATAAATATACACTATGACACCAATTGTTTCAATTATTATGGGTAGCACCTCGGATATGAAAGTGATGAGCGAGGCTGCCAAATTTTTTGACTCGATGGAAATTCCATTCGAGATTAACGCACTTTCGGCACACCGTACGCCCGATATGGTGTTGGATTTTGCTCGCACCGCCCACACTCGTGGCGTGAAAGTAATCATCGCTGGTGCTGGTGGAGCGGCTCACCTTCCAGGGGTTGTGGCTGCGCTTACTCCACTTCCAGTTGTGGGTGTTCCTGTGAAATCATCAAACTCGATGGACGGATGGGATTCTGTACTCTCTATTCTTCAAATGCCCTCTGGCATACCAGTTGCTACAGTAGCACTAGATGGTGCTAAAAATGCTGCAATTCTAGCTGCCCAGATTCTTGGAACTGGCTATGCTGCTATGCAACAGAAAGTGATTGATTTCAAAGAAGATATGAAATCTAAAATCACCAAGGCTAACGAAGAGCTTGCCTCAGTGGAATTTAAGTTTAGAGTAAAATAAGCTGGTAAGTTGATGCTTTAGGCTGGATTAAGATTTGTTGGCTGTTTTTAAGTACCAAAAATATATTCATAAATTATTAAGTACAATAATGCTGCACGATAATCTTTTTTATGCCTTTTCACTCACACTCCTTGCGGGGCTTTCAACGGGTATCGGTTCGCTTTTTGCAATTATAAGCAAGCGAACCAATACTCGATTTTTGAGTTTTGCTCTAGGGCTTTCAGCGGGAGTGATGATCTATGTGTCGTTTGTGGATATATTTCCCAAATCGACAGAATTGTTTGAGGGTAGCTATTCGTCGAAACTCTCAAACCTTTATACTGTGCTGTCCTTTTTTGGGGGTATAGCACTGATTGCTCTGATAGATAGGTTTGTACCCTC
>CAYJLL010000036.1:1399-3217 GCA_964370955.1 uncultured Rikenellaceae bacterium
ACCCCAGCAACGCTCAATGATGCGTATGGGGGTGATGACTGCTTTGGTGATAGGGATACACAATTTTCCAGAGGGACTTGCTACTTTTATGGCGGCCCTTGAGGATCCTCAGATTGGCGTTGCGATTGCATCGGCAATTGCTATCCATAATATTCCAGAGGGAATTGCAGTTGCTATTCCTATTTATATTGCAACTAATTCTCGTAAGAAAGCTTTTGGTTACTCGTTTCTCTCGGGGCTTGCCGAACCTGTTGGGGCAGTGGTAGGCTATTTGCTTTTGATGCCTTTTATGGGCGACACGGTCTTGGGGGTGATTTTTGGAGGTATCGCAGGGGTGATGGTCTATATATCGATGGATGAACTGCTGCCTGCAGCTAGGGAATGGGGTGAACATCACGTTTCGATTTGGGGACTGATTGTGGGTATGGCGATTATGGCGTGCGGATTATTGGTTTTTGCTTAACGATTCGAGCGAATGACATACAGATCTCTTAAATGAAATTAGAATTAAAAGACATAACACTGGGTTTCCCTCGACAACCTCAACCGCTATTGAGTGGTGTGAATCTGAGTGTCGATGCTGGAACTTTTGTGGCTATAGTGGGACGCAATGGAGCAGGGAAGAGTACACTGCTAAAATCGCTAGTGGGTCTTTTGCGAGCTCAAAATGGCGAGATCTTGGTGGGAGGAGAATCCCTCTCGGCTATCTCACCTGTGCAAAGAGCGCGCTTGGTCTCCTTCGTTTCGACTGAATCCATCAGCGTTGCCCATCTCAGGGTGTGGGACGTGGTGGCTATGGGGCGTGCGATTTATAGCTCTTGGCATGGAGCGATAAGTGCGGCAGATGAGCGAATTATAGAAGAGTCGCTCACAGTAGTGTCGATGGAGAGTTTTATCAATAAATCTATTGATTCCCTCAGTGATGGCGAGCGAGGGCGAGTGATGATAGCTCGTGCTTTGGCGCAGAGAACACCACTAATTTTGCTCGACGAACCAACAGCGTTTTTAGACTTACCCAATCGTTATATGGTGATGCAGCTGCTCAGAGATTTGGCACACCGACTAGGAAAGATTGTGTTGCTCTCGACTCACGAATTAGATTTGGCAGGAGAGTTTGCCGATAGGATGTGGGTCGTTTCTGAAGGTGCGGTCTATGATGGGACGGCCACCCAGATGCGAGATAGCGCGCCGATGAAGGCTATTTTTAATAGCGTAGAATATTTTAAAGCAAATCAGCGCCCATAATTCTGTGGGACTGTAACTATAATTATAAATCAAACTTAATATACAACCATGGGAGATTATTTGAAATACACAATTAACGCAAAGAGCGAGGATCATTCTGATCTAATTATTTCTGAACTTGCTGAGTTGGGCTTTGAGAGTTTCTCGCAGTTTGACGATTCCGTCTCTAGCTTCGAGGCCTATGTGCAAATGGCGTTGGTAGACGAAGGCGTGGCGAGTTATATGGCTCAAAACGAGCTAGAATATGCTGTCGAAGTGGTTGAACAACAAAACTGGAATGAGCTATGGGAGAGCAACTTTGAACCTATTGAAGTTGGTACGCTCTGTTATATTAGAGCCGATTTTCACCCCTCTAAACCTGAGTTCGAACAGGAGATTGTTATCACTCCTAAGATGTCTTTTGGCACAGGCCACCATCCCACAACCCATTTGATGGTTGAGACCATGATGAGTTCAAATTTCCAAGAACTCTCGGTGTTGGATATGGGTAGCGGTACGGCTATTCTTGCCATCCTAGCTGCCAAACTAGGAGCGAAGAGCGTGGATGCGGTGGATATCGATGAATGGGCGTTT
>CAYJLL010000036.1:3227-12785 GCA_964370955.1 uncultured Rikenellaceae bacterium
GCAAGAAAATGTGCAAACCAACGAGGTTGGAGATATAGTTACGCCGATGTTGGGTGATGTTTCGGTGCTTATGGATGATAAAAAATATGATTTCATCTTGGCAAATATTAATAGAAATATTCTGATTAATGATATGCACCATTATGTCGATCACCTCGATCAAGGTGGGCGTTTATTGATTAGTGGTTTCCTGGAGATTGATTGTGAGGCGTTGATTGAATGTGCTCAGGAGTTGAATCTAACCCACATGGGAACTACTCTTCGTGAGGGATGGGCAGTGATGGAGTTTACTAAAAAACGCCAATTACGTTTGCGCTCGCCTCAAATGAGTGATTTGGATTTGCTCTACAAATGGGAGAACGATCCCGAGGTGCAGGCCTTTGGCGATGAGAAAGCGGAGTACTCTATGGACGATTTGCGTGAGTTCATTGAGCGCGATGACAACCTAGTGATCGACGGACAGCAACGCTTGATGGTCGAATGTGAAGGCGAAGTTGTGGGCTGCATTGATTTCTATGATTTTGATATTGAGGCTCGCTCTGCCTATGTTGGGATATTAATCTACCAATCTCGAGGTAAAGGTATGGGAACAGAGGCACTGCGACTTTTTGCGGATTACGCTAGCTCGGTGTATCACCTCCGTTCTTTGATGGCCATTATCCCACAAGAGAATTGTGCGGCGGAGGGCTTATTCAAAAAACTAGGCTACCTCAAGGTTGAGGGAGATGTCTATAAAAAAGACTTGTAAAGCAGATGGCTGATAAAAAAATCTGTGCTATCTTTAATATTGCCCCTGCCTATCGTCGATCGATTTATGCGCTGATGGAAAAGGAGCTCTCGATAGATATTTTTTGTGGCGACCATTCTGCGGATGGTATCGCCACATTGCCCCTGCAAGGAGCTGTTCTAAAGAATAAATACCGTGGGCGTAAACTCATTTGGCAAAAAGGAGCTTTGCGCCGCGCCTTTGCAAAACGTTACGAAAACTATATCCTAACGGGCAATGCAGGCATATTATCCAATTGGATCATCGTTCTGTTGGCACGACTCACTGCTTGTCGTGTGTATCTTTGGACTCATGGACTCAAGGGCAATGAATCGTGGTTGGAGCGTAAGAAAAATATGCTGTATTTTCGCCTCGCTGGCAACTTGTTGGTTTATAGTGAGCGAGGAGCTAAGATTCTAAATGATAGAGGTTTCAAGCGCACCACTGTGATTTATAATTCGCTGGACTATGATGCTCAATTACCCATGCGCGCCAAGGCTGGTGATGCTGGATTTTTGAGAAATTATTTTGGTAACGATCTACCCACGTTGGCGTACCTAGGACGTTTGACGCCTTTCAAACAGATAGATATGTTGTTGGAGGCTATGGTGGGGGTGGAATGTAATCTTGTGATTGTGGGTGGTGGTGAGATTCAAGCGGAATTGGAGCAAAAGGCGCAGGAATTGGGTTTGGCAGATAGAGTGTGGTTCTACGGTGAGTGTTATGATGAAACTTTTTTAGCGACTCTGCTCTCGAATGTGCGTTTGGTAGTGAACCCTTCGTCTATTGGCCTGACAGTGATTCATTCGTTTATGTTTGGCACTCCCGTTGTGACCCACAGTGATATGGATTCTCAGATGCCCGAGGCGGAGATTATCGAAGATGGGGTGAATGGCTATATGTTTGAAAAGAATTCTGTGGAAGGCTTGCGTAGTGCAATAGAGGAGGGCTTGCGTTATGAAAAACCAGTGACTGAGTGCTATCGTGCGGTGGACGAAAAATATAACCCCCACAACCAAATTTCAATCTTACGCAAGCTTTTTTAGTGCGAACCTATGCGCGAGACGCCAGGCAAAAATACTAATACAAGTAGCAGGGCGTACGCTCCCCATCGGGAGTCCTGCTCTAGTGGGCAGGACACCCAAGCGTCCACCCTGAGAATAAAATTCTAGTGCCGTTGGCACATCTCGCAATGACTTGCGCCATATAACACACAAAAACGAGAGGCAATCAACTACTAAGTTGCCTCTCGTTTTTTTTTGGGGGGGAGGTTAATTTATATGTGTACTATTTTTTAAGGATTAAAAATATCTTTGAGGGGTTACTTAGCCCATCGCCTTTTTCGACAATCTGTTTTTCGATGTCATAGGGATCTAAATTTTTAAGCTCACTTTCCTCTGCTAGTTTACCATCAATATAATGTTCCACTAGATATATGTTAATGTCTGTGCTAGCCTTATCATTCTTGCCACACGAAAGAATTAAATCTCGATCTAGGCTCTTTAGCTCATCTATGCTAACTTCCTTACTACCATAGAAAAATCTGGTATTTTTCATTTTCAATAATTCCTTTACGCTTGCCTTAAAGGCTATGCCGCCGCCAATGTTGATAGAGGGTGCGTTCCCCTGTTTTAGGGTTATAATGATTTTAGGGTTCTTGCCATCCTTACCCTTGATAATAGTTGTATTCTCGATATCTTGGGGATTGATTTTTTTTAGTTCACTTTCATTGGTTAATTTACCGTCCACATAATATTCAGGGCTCAAATACATAAACAAAGTAGTGTTACTCTCATTGGCAAGAGTTTCTTTGTTGTAATGAAGAATTGTATTCTCTCCTAGGCTCTCTAGTTGTTTTTTACTAACCTCTTCGCCTGAGAGTATGAGTTTAGTGTTCTCCATTTTTAAAATATCTCTAACGCTTGCTTTAAATACTGCACCTCCAATAATTGCAGAAGGCGCTTTCTCTTTCCGCGACCAGGTTGTGACCTCCACTCGATTGCGAACGCCCTGAGAGTTAGGGATCACAGTCATACTCTTCATATCCTCGTGTTTTATGATAGTGAAAATATCGGCAAATTTTACATCCGTGAGTTTTCCATCAATAAAGATTTCAACGGGTACAGTAGTGATATGATACTGGTTATTTTTGCCATCCCTGCCATCGATGACAGTGGTGAGCGTTGCAGTCTTGGGGTCTAGGGCAAGAGCTGTTTCTTGATCCACTAGCTTGCCGTCAACATAATAGTCTGTGTCATATAGCGAAATGTAGATACCTTTTTTTATACCGTTTTTATCGTCTTTGATTATGGTCTGTGACTTAATTATATCAGGATTAATACTCGAGAGCACGTTTTTATCTGTTTTTACACCATTCAAATAAACATCCACATCATCAGCACCCTCCAGAGGTGTTATTCTACCACTGGGATTAGCAGCAGCCGTAACTCTAGGGCTGTTTTGAGCTACCTTCTTTGTGGTGACGTAGAATCCTGTTTTAATACCATTTTCGTTATCTCCTATCATATTTGTTGAGGCAATTTGACTAGGATGTATTTTTGAGAGTGTTTCAAGGTCGGCATCCTTGCCGTCAATGTTTATGTACATGCCTTTGGGGATATTATAGCTCGCCATAGCTCTAACGCCCGTGGGTTTGTCTGTTTTGAAGTAAACCACTGGGATTTTTTGATTTGGCATACCAGTCACTATCAGCCCTTCTTTGTTCTCTAGCGCATCTTTCACTTTTGCCATATCCTTTGAGGTGACTTTCACTCCATCGATAAATATCTCCATTTTTTCTCCTTTGTCATCTTGAAGGAAGATATCTTTGCCTTGCGTGGTGATAGTAACCAATTCAGGCTCAAGATTTCTGGTTGTGACTTCAATTTGAGGATAGATGACCTGATAGCTATCTGTGCTGTCGGGTGCCATAACATCTGCACTTGGTGCCTCTGGAGCTACCGCGTCAGGGGTTGCTACATCTGTCGCAGGAGCGGTTTGGTGAAAATCTTGCAAAATTTCTTGCCCTGAGGTTGGGAAATTATCGAGATTTTCAATAACTTTGACCTTTGAAATGGGGTCAGTGTGGCGGGCGATTGCCTCGCTACTAAGCAGAGCGACTGCCCCAAGTGCTACTGGAAGTGCGTAGAGATACTTCAGAGTAGACATTCGATTTGATTTTTTCTTTAACATCATAGTAATACGTTTTTTTAGGTTGCTGTGATTTAGGCTGTTGGCGATCGAGTAGAGACGTGAACCAACGGCCTTTTTTATTAATAGTAGTTGATATTCTTTTGCATTTACACCCCCTCGCAAAACCATCTCATCAGCCCAATATTCGTGGAGCTGCTGCATTGACGATTTACTGAGCCAAGCGGCAGGGTTAAACCACTGAACGGCGATTAACGCATTCATCAGCAGTATATCCCAACTGTGGCGAGCCTTGATGTGTGCCATTTCGTGCAGGATGATTTCACGCCCTAGGGTTTGAAGATCCGAGCGTGATATGACTATGTAGTTCATCCAGCTAAAGGGCGAAAGATCTTTATCGTGCAGGCGATAGTGTATCTGCCTTTTGATGCCAAGGCTCTCTTTGCATGTGGCGATGAGTCTTTCAATCTCTGCGCTCTCATCCATAGAGGCAGTGCGGTATTTCTTTGTGAATAAGAATCTTAACAGCGAGCTGTGTACAACTACAAACCATCCCATCACCAACGCTACCCCCGCCACGTAGATCCAAAACAACACATTTATCACGATTTCCATAGTCGAGATTTCTTGAACCTCTATTGTTTCGCTGATAAATGGGACACTGATTTGTTGTGTTTGATCTATGTTCACATGGTTGTTCTCCATTTCGATCAGCCCGCTCATGTCCAACAATCCTACAGAGGCAATATCTTCGCCCTCGGTGGCAGTGACTGCCAAAGGTAGCGCAAATGCGACTACTATGCTCAGAAGCCACCACGCTCGGTTTGTTCGGTAGAAAGTCTCGCGAGAGAGCAACAAGCGGTTGAATAAATAGAATAAAGCTAAGATAACCGCGACCTTCGCCATATAAATTAGTAGAGTTCCAATTTCCATTACTTGTTTCCCCTTTCTACTAATTCGATTAGTGATTTTAGTTCATCGAGCGAGATTTCTTGCTTCTCGACCAAGGCAGAAACTGCCGAAAAAGCCGAGTTGTCGTAATACTTACCAATCAGCTCTTTGAGGCTTCCGCTGTGAAATTCATCGCGCGAGATAAGAGCAAAATATTGAAAAGTCCCGCCAAAGGCTTTGTGGTCTAAGAATCCACGCTCCTCCAAACCGCGCACTATGGTTGAGAGGGTGTTAAAATGAGGTTTTGGCTCGTCGTATCTCTCGACAAGTTCTCGGACAAAAAGAGGGCCCTCGTCCCAAAAATGACCCATTACTTGCTCTTCTTTGGCTGTAAGTTTGATTTTATCCATTTTGAAATCTATCGATTAAGAGTGATTATTGAGCTTTTCTACAACAAAGGTAACTATAAATTTTAGTTGAACAACTATTTTTTATAGTTTTCTAACTATTTTTTTTAGTTTAGTGTTTTTATATCCTTGGGCACGACTTTTGCACCCCAAATAAGTATGACTAAAATAGCAATTATAGGACACACAGGATTTATTGGGTCAACCCTCTCTAGCTACTTTCATTCCAACGGAATGGAAGTGGTAAAGGTGGACTATCGAGCCATCACACCCAAGGCCCTGAAGGGTGTTGATGTGGTGATGAATTTTTGCGGAACGCCCATTTCAAAGCGTTACCGACGATCGCAGCGATGGTTGATTCACGATTCTCGTGTTGGTGTGACAAGCCGCATAGCTCATGCCATTTTACTAATGGAGACACCTGTGAAACTTTTTATTACCATCTCGGCGGTGGGTATTTACAACTCTAAGGGTCAGCACAATGAATATTCTCAAACCCTCGGCGAGGATGAACTCTCTCACTTGTGTCAGGGATGGGAAGAGGCTGCAAAGCCTGCGGCCGAGAGAACACGCCTTGTGACCTTGCGTCTAGGGGTGGTGCTCAGCGATAGGGGAGGGGCCTACCCAAGAATGATTCAAGGAAATCGCTATGGGATTTGTTTGATTCTCGGCAGCGGAGATCAATGGTTCTCGTGGGTTGCGATGGTCGATCTATTGCGTATTGTGGAGCTGGTGATTGAGAATGAGCAAATTCATGGAGTGATAAATGCGACAGCACCCAATAGTATTTCGATGAGCGAAGTGCTCAGGCATTTTAGCTCATCAAGGCGAGTGTGGCTGAGAGTGAGAGTGCCTCGTTTTGTACTGCGCCTAGCGGTGGGACGACTTGGTGCTGCGATGATATGCGATAGTAAAAAAGTATATTCACAGAGATTGAGTGAGCTGGGGTATAGATTTTCAACCCCCACTGTAGAACGCTTCGTAAAGCCCTTGAATTAGGGTAATAACCATAAATAAAACACACTTAACGATGATTAAAAAAATTATTCTAACCCTAGGAGCTCTGTTGGTGGGGTGTGACCTAGGCGAGAGGGTCGAGGTGCCCGAACTCGAAAGCTTTGATTTGCGTCGCTACACAGGTATGTGGCGTGAGTATGCCCGCACCGACAATCGTTTTCAAAAAGGACTAGAACAAGTCACCGCTCGCTATTGGATCATGCCCAATGGGAAACTTCGTGTTGTGAATCGAGGTTTTTCGCCCCAGAAAGGAGAATGGAAGCAAAGCGTGGCAAATGCAAAAGTACAAAAAGACAGAAATGCTTATTTAAAGGTCTATTTTTTTCTGCTCTTTGGTGGAGACTATCATGTGGCTTATGTGGATGACGACTATAATATTGCTGTGGTTTCTGGCGGAACAACAGAGTTTTTGTGGTTTCTAACTCGCTCCTCAAAAGTAACTCCATCGCAACATCAAAAAATGATAGAGGTCGCAACTGATATGGGCTATGATACTACTAAACTACTTTTCCCGAAGATGAAACTTTAAAACCAATAAAACTATGAAAAAACAAGAACCTACCCCAATTCCAATTTTTGCCAGTGGTGTAGAAATGCACACCGCCCCAAAATCTTCGCTCCCCGAGGACTCTGTCTCCAAAGAAGCAGCTTATCAAATAGTCCACGATGAGGCTATGCTTGATGGTAATTCCCGCTTGAATCTTGCGACCTTTGTGTCCACATGGATGGACCCCATGGCGCGGCAGATAATGATAGAGAACATGGATAAAAACATGATAGATAAAACAGAATACCCCCAGACGGCTGAGATCGAAAGGCGCTGCGTGAATATTCTAGCAAAAATGTGGAATTCGCCCGAGGCTGACGGTGAATCTTACTGCATGGGAACCTCGACCGTTGGGTCGTCTGAGGCTTGTATGTTGGGAGGGCTTTCGGCATTGAAGCGATGGCAAGGGAGGTGTGATTGGAGGAATGAAAAGTGTGCTCGTCCAAATATGGTGATCTCGGCAGCCTATCAAGTCGTGTGGGAGAAATTTGCAATCTATTGGGATATCGAGATGCGACAAGTTCCAATCACTAGAGATAAAATCACCCTCTCGCCCGAGGATGTGATCTCTCGTTGTGACGAAAATACCATTATGGTAGTAGCGATTCAGGGGGTAACTCAAACAGCCTTAAACGATGATGTGAAAGCACTCGATCAGGCGCTCTCGAATTTCAACAAAGAAAATAACCTGAATATTCCAATACACGTGGATGCAGCCACGGGTGGCTTTATTCTGCCTTTCACCGAGCCCGAGCGTGAGTGGGATTTTCGCCTAGAGTGTGTCGCTTCTATTAGTACATCGGGTCATAAATTTGGCTTGGTGTATCCCGGTGTTGGCTGGGTTGTTTGGCGAGGCAAGGAGTATCTGCCTGAGCAGATGAATTTTTCGGTCAATTATCTAGGTAGTGAGATCCCAAGTATTTCGATTAATTTCTCTCGCCCAGGTAATCAAGTTTTAGCTCAATATTACCAATTCTTGCGACTCGGCTATCAGGGATACCAGGAGATTCAGCAGAGTTGTATTAATACATGCAAGTATATTCGCGAAGAGCTCTCAAAGATGGGAATATTTGAATTTCTTAGTCCTGAGAATCCAAACCCTCTCTTTGTGTTTACTCTCAAAGATGACCCCTCTCGAGAGTGGACTCTCTATGATCTTTCAGATAAGTTGCTTCAGGGTGGATGGCAAGTGCCAGCCTATACGCTTCCCAAATCGCTGGAGGATGTGGCGGTGATGCGTATTGTTATACGACAAGGTATGGGAGTGGATTTAGCAGATTTGCTACTTAAGGCTATTAAGACTAATATAGCGGAGCTTGATTTGCTTGAATATCCCTCGCCCTCTAAGTTAGCTTGGGATAAAGGACATCGCATTAAAAAGAGTTTTGACCACTCAAGATAGTACTAGGTTTGATGCAAAAAAAAGAGTTACAAATTTTGTAACTCTTTTTTGAAGTGGTGCCACCAGGAATCGAACCGGGGACACAAGGATTTTCAGTCCTTTGCTCTACCAACTGAGCTATGGCACCTCTTTTGTACAGTATCTCAGAATGTCTCTGTGATTTTGTGAGTGCAAAGATAAGTCAAAAAAAATATCTGTCCAAATATTTCAGTGATTTTTTTAAAAAAATCTTTCTTGTTCGTATATTTGTACTTTCTAACATAATACCTAAAGCCATGAAAATTCGTCGAATATTACTCAAAACCCTCATTGTGCTAGCGTCGGTGCTTGCTTTTATTATGTTAGTGTTCTCGGTGGCGATCTATTGGATAGTCACACCCGAGAGAGTGACACCAATTGTTAAAGAGATAGCTCAGCGCTACATTGCAACCCCCTTTGAGATAGGGAGTGTGGATGTGAGTATTTTTGAGGACTTCCCCAATGTCTCGGTGGTGGTTGATTCGGTGCGCATTTCGCAAAATGCAGATTCTTTGCCTTCTCTGTTAGAGGCAGGAAGATGTGTGGTCTCGGTGAATCCTTTTGCGCTGATGAATCAGAAACTTAAAGTGGGGCAGTTGCTCCTAGAGGATGTAGATATAAACCTCTATCGTGATTCGCTTGTTGCACCCATCCAAGCATTCCGTCTAGACACCCAGGCTGAGAGCGACACTAGTGAGACTTCTTCAGAATCCTACGCTCTTTCTTTGCAAGGGGTTGAGCTTCGGGGTGCAAATGTGATGATAGATGACCGTCTTAGAGATTTTTATTCCTCGGTTGATAGTATTTCGATGCAGTTGGATATGGAAGCGGATTCGACGAATTTGGATTTTGATTTTATGTTGTTTTTCCCGCATATTTCGCTTCGTAGGCAAGGCGAGCAACTCTCCTCAGACGATGCTCTGAGTTTGAGTAGTAAATTGGTTTTCAATCGAGATTCTATGTTGCTTCGTATTCCTTCTGCTGAGGTTTCTATTAATCAAATTCAAATGCAGACACACGGTGTTATCGCCTTTGACTCTACCTTTGAGAAATTATATCCCGCTCTGGAGGCTTCGATGACCACTCCTTCAATAGATGAATTTGTGCGATTGATACCCTCGTGGCTAATTGATCATAAAGAGAAACTTACCACTCAGGGCGAAATCAAGCTTGCGATGAACATTCAAGGGGAGTATAGTCGTGATAGTTTGCCAAGGATAAAAGGCGAGATGTCTTTGGAGAATGGAGTGATGAGGTTCCAAGGTCGGCCTCTGTCGGTGGATGATTTGGATGCAAAATTTGAAGCCTATCTAGATCCAAATAAGGGGCAGGATGACTCATATGTTGAGATAAAGGAGTT
>CAYJLL010000037.1:0-12599 GCA_964370955.1 uncultured Rikenellaceae bacterium
GTATGGATTTTGTAGAATTAATGGAGGATTGTGTCATTTTTCTCAAAATTAATATATAACTTGCATTCTCAAAAATCGAATTTCACGACAAAGTAACATTATGAAAAGACAAATTCTACTAATTTCACTGCTAATTCTAAGTGGAATCCTATGGCATAACAATGCACAATCGCAAAATAAATCGCCCCTTGGCTTTGGTCTACGCACAGGAGTAAATATCGCAGATTATACTAATTCGCGCGGTGATGCTCGTAGTGGCTTTACTATTGGGGGGTACACCGATCTGCATCTTACAGATAGATTTGCTCTCGAACTATCGGGCTATTACTCAGAGCAGGGTAGTTATGATATACTACCGGTGGATTACCCCACCATTCGAGTAGACAATAATTTGGATTATGTGCAGTTTCTTTTTGGTCCAAAATGGAACCTGATTGGAGGTTTTAGAGCTTTCTCTATGCTAGGAGTAGATCTGTTGGTAAACTCTCACTCTAATGTGCGCTCTGTGACATCACCCCCGGTTCATTATTCTCGCTCACCCCTTGAGGATACAAATAAGACTTTACTGAATATTACGGCTGGAGTTGGCTATACCTTTAAGTTTGGACTTGACCTGCAAGCTAGCTACACTCATGGACTTTCGCCTATTATTGCTAACTCAGAACATTATACCTCAATGTATCGAGTAACCATTGGCTGGCGAATCTTCCGTGGTGGAGCTCTGAGATAAGAATTGTTTGATACAAACAAAAAGGAGTTGAGATTTTAATAAATCTCAACTCCTTTTTTTATCTTTTCAGTTTTTTTAGTCCATCTTAAGAACCGCCAAGAAAGCAGATTGTGGAACCTCCACATTACCCACTTGACGCATACGTTTCTTACCTTTTTTCTGCTTCTCAAGAAGTTTACGCTTACGAGAAATGTCACCACCATAACACTTGGCAGTAACGTCCTTACGCAGTGCCTTCACGGTCTCACGAGCAATAATTTTAGCTCCGATAGCCGCCTGGATAGCAATATCAAACTGTTGGCGTGGGATCAATTCTTTGAGCTTCTCGCACATCTTGCGACCAAAATCATAGGCATTATCACGATAAATCAATGCCGAGAGGGCATCCACGGGTTCTCCATTTAGAAGAACGTCTAGCTTTGCAAGCTGAGAGGGTTGGTAGCCAATTTGGTGGTAGTCAAACGAAGCGTAACCACGCGAGATAGATTTAAGTTTATCGTAGAAATCAAATACAATCTCCGCTAGTGGCATCTCAAAGTTCACCTCCACGCGGTCGGTGGTAATGAAATTTTGACTCTTAAGAACTCCTCGTTTTGCAATGCAGAGGCTCATTACATTACCCAGATATTCTGTCTTTGTGATTACCTGCGCATTGATATATGGCTCTTCGATATGGTCAATAAGGGTGGGTTCGGGAAGTCCCGAAGGGTTGTGAATAGAGAATGTCTCGTTTTTGGTGGTATAGACATTATACGACACGTTAGGAACGGTAGTAATTACGTCCATATCAAATTCACGGTAAAGGCGCTCTTGAATAATCTCCATGTGCAGTAGCCCCAAGAATCCACAACGGAATCCAAAGCCCAGTTCGAAACTCAACGAGGCATCGTTTAGTTGGAGTTTTTCGAGCGACGCTCTCAGGTCCTCATATTGGTCGGTCTCCACGGGGTAGATACCCGCAAATACCATAGGTTTTACATCCTCAAAACCCTCAATAGCAGTAGTACAAGGCTCGGCAACGGTTGTGATGGTATCACCAACTTTAACGTCTATCGAATTTTTGATACCCGAAATAATATATCCCACATCACCAGCTGAGATAGAATTGCGAGGCTGCATTTTAAGTTTCAGATCGCCAATTTCATCAGCGAGATACTCTTTGCCTGAGTTAAAGAATTTTACTTTTTCGCCTTTCTTGAGTGTTCCGTTAATAACACGGAAATAGGCAATAACACCACGGAAACTATTAAATACAGAGTCGAAAATCAATGCCTGCAAAGGTTCATCAACTGAACCTTCGGGTGCAGGAATACGCTCTATGATTGCTTCCAAAATTTCAGGTACTCCCATTCCAGTCTTACCCGAAGCAGATAGTATATCCTCACGGTCGCAACCCAAAAGATCTACGATTTGATCCTTTACCTCATCTACCATTGCTGCATCCATGTCAATCTTGTTGATAACGGGGATGATCTCAAGGTCTTGCCCCAGAGCTAGATATAGGTTGGAGATAGTTTGTGCTTGAATACCTTGAGTCGCATCGACAATTAGTAGCGCTCCTTCACACGAGGCAATCGCGCGGCTCACTTCATATGAGAAATCGACGTGACCGGGAGTGTCAATCAAGTTAAGCGCGTATTTCTCGCCAGTGGATGGGCTTTGGTAGTCCATCTTGATGGCGTGCGATTTAATGGTAATACCTTTCTCTCGCTCCAGATCCATCGAGTCTAGTACTTGCGCCTGCAATTCCCTTTCGGTAAGAGTTTTAGTTGTTTCTAGTAGTCTATCAGCCAGCGTTGATTTACCGTGGTCGATATGGGCTATTATACAAAAATTACGTATATTCTTCATAATGTTATGCTCGTTTTCTTTCAAAGTGCAAAGATACGATTTTTTAATTGTTTTTTCATCATCTGACCCTACAAATCAGCTCTCTCGCTCAGTTCTAACCAACGCATGGAGGCGATGTCGAGTTTTTCTATCAGTTCGCCTATTCGTTGCGACTTTTCGGACAACTCCTCAACAGATAGCATACCGCTACCCAGCTGGGTTTCAAGTTCGACTTTTTCGCTTTCCATAGTTTCGATGTCGCTCTCTAGTGTCTCGTATTCACGGCGCTCTTTGAACGAAAGTTTCTTGGGAGAGTCGTCTTGGGTTTTAGGTTTTATGTTCGCAGGTTTTTTCTCTGCCTTAGAGTTTTCCTGCGCAGTTTGTTGGTCTTTGAGTGTTTGCCATACCAAATAATCGCTATATGAGCTGGGGAAATCGTGAACTTTACCTTGTCCCTCGAACACCAATAAATGCTCAGCCACCTTATCCATAAAGTAGCGGTCGTGGGAAATAACAATCACGCATCCTCCAAAGCTACTCAAAAACTCCTCTAAGACTTGGAGGGTTAGAATGTCAAGGTCGTTGGTGGGCTCATCGAGAACCAAAAAATTTGGATTACTCATCAAAATCGTACATAGATACAGCCTGCGTTTTTCGCCCCCACTGAGTTTGCTCACCAAATCGTATTGACTTTTGGGTTCGAACAAAAAGCGGTTCAACAGTTGAGATGCGGTGAGTCTTACTCCGCCATCCACTTCTATATATTCGGCGATGTCGGTCACAACATCAATCACACGAGTGTTTTCATCATATTTTACCCCTCCGCTCTGTGAATAATATCCAAAGCGGACAGTGGGGCCAATGTCAACAGTGCCGCTATCGGAAGGCACTTCTCCAAGGAGCATTTTGATGAAAGTTGATTTTCCTACACCATTATCTCCCACGATACCCATTTTCTCGCCACGAGCAAAAGTGTAGCTAAAATCATCCAGTATAATGCGTTGGTCAAATCGTTTGCAGAGGTTTTTTATCTCAAAAATCTTCTTGCCAATGTAGGTACTACCCACTGCAATACTTACAGAGCCTTGAGCGCGGTCACGTCTGAGTTTTTCCTCCAATTCGTAAAACGAATCAATGCGAGATTTAGCTTTAGTTGCACGTGCTTGAGGTTGGCGGCGCATCCAATCTAGTTCTTTTTTATAGAGGTTGCGATCACTTTGTAGCTCAGAGGCTTCAGCCTCTAGGCGTGCTTCTCGTTTTTCGAGATAATAATTATAGTTTCCACTGTATGAATAAAGCGAGCGATTCTCGATCTCGATGATGCGATTACAAACCCTATCCAAATAATAGCGATCGTGGGTCACCATCAATAGTGACAAACGACTACCTGCCAAATATTCCTCCAACCAGCGAGTAACCTCTACGTCGAGGTGGTTGGTCGGCTCATCGAGAATAAGCAGCTCAGGCTCAATAATCAATGCATTAGCCAAAGCAACACGCTTGAGCTGTCCGCCAGAGAGCTTATCGATCGGCATATTAAGTTCGGTGATATTCAATCGAGATAGGATATTTTTGATCTTAGTTTCATAGTCCCAAGCCCCCAATCTATCCATTTGCGAGATAGAGGAGTGCAGTCGATCTTGGTTTGAATCTTCAAGTGCGAGTTCATATTCTTTGATAGCCTCTAGCATTTCATTTTCGCCTTGCAGACAGGCTTCAAGTACAGTTAGTCCCTTTGGAAACTGGGGTTCTTGTACCAAATATGACACACGGACGCCACGGCTCATAGTGATAGTGCCACTATCGGCCTGCTGGCTACCGGTGATGATGTTCAAAAGGGTGCTTTTGCCATAGCCATTGCGTGCTATCAAGCCGATTCGCTCACCTGAGCCCACTGTGAAGCTTATATTAGAAAAGAGGACTCTCACGCCAAACGACTTGGTGAGGCCCTCCACTTGAAGATAATTTTCCATTATTTGATTTGTTCAAAATATATTCTCTACACTCTGTGTAGCTTGAATCGCTCGCCGTTGAAACTCGCAATAGTAGGGTTTTCTATCCATTCGCCCAAGACCACAACCTGAGCATCATCTATATCGACAATCGCAGGAGTGTGGAGGTGTCCGAAAACAAAGTATTCCACCTCTGTCATATTCCTTTTCTGCTCGATCGCCCATCTCACTAGTGGTTCATCTACGCCTCTGAATTGGTGGCTGACTTTTCCGCGACGCTCTTTATTGCCGCTCGACCACCATTGCCCAAAACGCAATGCTGTGTCGGGATGAATGAGTCTTTGAAATAGCCAACGAGCTGTGCGAGAGCGGAACGTACGGCTGAGTGCAGGTCCTACCCATCCACTCTGTGCAAGTCCATCTCCGTGCGCAAGTAGCATTTTCTTACCTCCAATTTCTAGAATAGTAGGTTTTGTGTACACCTTTATTCCTATCTCGTTTTGTAGATAATCTCTCACCCAAAGATCGTGGTTGCCAGCGAAGAAGCTTATTTGTATTCCCCCCTCACACATTCGGGCAAGTTGTCCTAATACTCTTACAAATCCTTTTGGAACCACTCGTTTGTATTCGAACCAAAAATCGAAGAAATCCCCAAGAATATATAGTTCCTTGCAGTGATCCTCTATGCTTTGAAGCCAGCACACCAAAGCCCTCTCACGCTCTTTTGAGTTTTGAGCAGTGCCATAGCCTAGGTGGGTGTCGGATACAAAATAAATCACCTTGAGATCGAATTGTTTTTGATGATGAGATTAAAGAATCTTATTAAGCTCAGCTTCTAATTCTGTGATAGTTAGGCTTTTGCCTACAATATCTCCATGAGGGTTAATCAAGAAATTCGAAGGAATACGCTGAACATTATACAAACCTACCACAGGCGATGAATTACCTAGAAAATCGTTTACACAGATCCAAGGGTAGCGACCCTCAGAGATGGTGTTTAACCACTGAGCGCGATTCACATCTAGTGATACTTGGTAGATTACAAATTGATCAGGGTGCTCTTGGCTCACTTTTTCATATAGATCTACAAGCTCGCGGTTAAGGATTTTCAATTCAGCAGGTTCAGAGGCGGTGAAATCCAAAAGGATGGTTTTACCAAGGTGAGCTGATAGTTTTTGTGTTTGTCCTTTAGCGTCGACTAGCTCAATTTCGGGGAAAGCCGCCTCCTCGAAAGGTTGAGCGAATAGAGAGTCACGCAAACGAGCGTTATGCAATTTCTCAATGTCTTTTTTCATTGATAGTGCATAGGGCGAAGTAGGGTATTTGGCATTAAGCGAGTCGCTTACAATCTCAAAATAGATATAATCTTCTGGTTGGTCGAAGATAAACTGTCCGTCAGCTTTCGGGTGATATAGAGGAAGAAGAGCTGCTAGTGAGTTGGCATTGCTGATTACAAAGCTAATCACATTGCGCTTGAGGGCGATGAATTTGGTGCCGTACTCACGGCCGACCTCTTGTTGGAGATTGATGTTTTCAGCGTTAGTTTCATAGATGTTCATCAGCGAATCAAGCTCCATTGTAGCATTACTCAACAGGGTGTTGTACTCTTTAATGAGAGTAGATCCTTGCGAGCCATTCACGCTGTAGTTGTTGTAGATATTACCTACGGCAGAAATTTCAACATTTTCGCCATCCTCTAGCAGTAGTGGAACGTAGCTGTCGGCTAGGTGTACGTTGTAGAAGGTTGGGATCTGTGGGGTTTTTTCTATGTTAAAACTAAAATCTCCATCACCATCGGTTAGGGTTGAGTCAATAATTGCGCTGCCCGTTGGGGAAAGTTGCTCGAGGATTACAGTTTGGTTGTTTTGTCCGAAGAATTGTCCCGAGATTTTGATGTTGCCTTCATTTGCGCCACAAGAGCTCAAAAGAGTTAGCGAGAATAGTGAGTATATTAATTTTTTCATAGTCAATATTTAATTTTAAGACTACAAAGATAATTCTTTTTTGGCATAAAACATAGCCTCGCCACACAAAAAAAGAACCCAAAACAAGCAAATTTTAGCTCTTTTGGGTTCTTTTGATAGTGATAATTTGAGGCGACTTATTGTTTTTTGAGTCCCAGTAGTGAACTAATCTGTTCTACATAATTCTCAAATTCTTCTCTTCCACGCTCTGTTATCACACACGATGTGCGGCTTTTTTTTCCGACAAACTCTTTGGTGATAGAAATATAGCCAGCCGTGGATAGCTTATCTAGTTGCACCGAAATGTTGCCCGAAGTGGCGCCCGTGTGCTCTTTGAGGTAGTTGAAATCTGCACTCTCGACATTCATCAGTATGGAAACTATCGCCAAGCGCAACTGAGAGTGGAGTAGTGGATTTAGTTCTTTTGGCATTGGCGTAATTTTTTAACATGCAAATTTAGCTTAATTCCAGGAATTACCATAGCAACTAATGCCCACACCATAAAGATTTGTATTAAAAACGGAAAAGCAACGAAAGTGCAGAACGAAATAGCAACGCCACAGAGTCCCCCAATTTTCAGGGGCTTGAATTCTGTGATTACCCCCATTACCGTCATTTGTATGCTCACAAGGAGTATCTCGACAAAGGGTATTATCATATACAGTACTCTTGGGTTTTCCATAGGAATCTGCTCACTGTGTTTTTCCACCAAATAGGTAATAACTAGAGGTACTGCCGCGCAAGCAATAGCCATAACGGATGATATGACGCTGATTGTCTTGTCGATTTGCGTTTTGACGCCTTTTTCTTTGCCACCCATGGCTAGTCTGCTCCAGATAATACCTATTACTGGAATCAAAAACCACAGCCACATAGCCCAACTGTTGCCACTGATATCCCATGCTATCCACACAGCCGCCGAGGCGATGATAGTTGAGATGCCCCAAATAATTAGTGGATTACCATCTCCGGGGTTTAGATTGCGTTTTGTGTTGTTAATCATTTGAGTGATAAGCTCTAAGCTTTCTTTCTCTGAGAATTGTTTTTCCATAGTTTTCGTGTTTTAAGTTTTGGGGTTTGTAAAGTTTTATAGCCAATTGGTATTACAAATATAAACAAGTTTATAAAATAAACCAAATTAATAATAAAAAAAGCAGAAAAATTTTCTTTCCTGCTTTTTTATATACTTTTTGTTAGGGCAACTTAACCATTATTGGGCTGTGTTGCCTGCGCCTCTCATAGTGCGAGGGATGGGCATAATTCCAGATGAGCGGGCCTCTTTAATATTGATTAGATCAAACCCTTCTTCGTTATTCCAACGCTCTTCAACCTTTGCTAGGTCAACCAGCTCGATTGCTGCATCGAACGACTCTTGAGGAGACGCATTTGCTCCCATTAGGGTGGTCTCAATAAAGAGTAATCCTCCATCTTCACCCGTGTAGCCCTCCACAGCGTAGGGGCAGTAAACAGCAAGTTGCATATGTCCTGGAAGCATTACAAGGTAGCAATCTAGTCCCATTTTAGTGAATATCGATGCCAACAAAGCTGAACCATCAACACAGTTAGCCTGAACATTATTAATTACCTGATCAATAAAGCGCACATACTGCATACCCACAGTCTCGCTTTGGTTTGAGGTGTTTACAACGTTGCTATAGCGAGTGCCTTTTAGTGAGAAATGTTCCCATACCCAAAAAACCTGATTAATGAAATCCTGGAAATTACCTTGATAGTCAACAAATTGTCGGTCGCGGTGTTTAGATAGAATCTCACCGAGGATATTATCGATTTGAGGGAAGTCTTCATTTACATACAGAGCAAACATTTGGCTAGCATCCATATATTCCTCGCTCTCGCTGTCATATATTGCATATACGCACTCATTTACGGGGCGGTATTTCACAACATAATTGATGCGATCTATCTCCTTGCCATTGATCTCAAGGATACAGGTCATAGTCTGGGTGCCTCCTTGAGCGAGCTTGTTGAGAACGTCATATTTCCATTTGATGATAATATCATATAGATACATAAGGCCAGGTTCTTCTGCGGTGCGCTGAATGATGGTCTTCTCGTTGAGTTTGGTTTCTTCGACGGTAATTCGAATTACATCTCCAGCTGCAGGAGCGTTCAGTTCAAAACCATAGAATAGGTCTGATGGATCTTCTTGAACAGCATTCCAAATCGCAAGCGAGGGGTAGAATAGTTCACTAAAGCTCTCGTCATAGGCAATCTTAAACTCAACATCCGATGGGTGTTGAGCACAACTTGAAAGTGGATACAGAGATAGCAGTAGAGCTATAATGGTGTTTCTTAGCTTTTTCATTTTATAGTGTGTGTGTTTAAATGAATTTAGTGTTGTATGTTACTTTTATATTTTGCAAAGATAGGGATTATTTCGAAAACTAAGTATATGTAGGGGATATTTGGCTTTCTTCATGCCTCTACCACTGCAGGGTAAATGGCATATCATCTGCGAAATTCAACAATAAAGCGCAAGCGATAAGCAGTGCATAGAGAATATTTGCGATAATTCGTTTACCTCGCCCCTTGAGTGAACTTGCAAGCACTATCGAGAGTGGTAGGGCTGCAACAGAGCTAAAATATAGCGAATGTTCGGGGCTCAAAAGAAGTGATATTGCAATGATCCATGTGAAGAGGATGAAAAATCTAAATACCCTACGCTCTTGAGGAGAATTGCTCGTTTGTCCTCTTCTCTTACCACCGCTCATTGAGAGTAAAAATAGTAGTACAAGGATTCCGATGAAAATTAGTTGTAGTGGATTTCCCTGCAAAAAAATAAGTTCATAGCCCACTTTACCTTGACTCAAATACATCGTAATGTTATTCAGATAATCAGCTATCTGATAGCCCATAACATAGGAAATAAGTGCTATAAACACGGGCACGATCGCCATACCTACAATTATTGCTATCCATTCGAGCAGATCAAAATCTCTTAGCATCGCCAATCCAAGGATCATAGCCACCAGCACTGTATAGCTCTGGGGGAAGATGAGTACTGCTAGTGAGACCCAGAATCCCGAGAGAATAACAATTCCACTTGCCGGCCCTTTGATCGAAGAGCTTTGAAGGAGATTATTTATTGAGATTATGATAAAGAGAGTGCTCAGTAGTGCTCTTATGGAGAAGGCTGAGTTGCACAATCCTGAACTTATGGTCAAAAAGAGTAGGGCAGGCAGGAAGCTCCCCCCCAGCATTGCAATGCGCCTTATGGTGAGTTGAGTGACCATAAATGAAATTACAATGGTGAGTAGTGCTGTGAAAATGAGTGTTATTTCGGGATTTTCAACCGCAAAAGTATCTATTGACTTAGCCCAGGGCGTAAAACTCTCCACAGCGACAGGCTCGCTTGTGTAGGCAGCACCCCAAAAAAGCGACAGTAAAATAGTGTAGAGTAGTATGATAGGAATATTCGAGGTGCGGGTCATATTTATATCTGATAAGATCGAGGAGTTTACTCCGAGAGTGATAGTGAAGAAATTAGACTTCCGATAGCAGGATTCTTTTTAATCAAAAATTCAAGTTTTTGTTCTGCTGAAACTGGTCGGTGCTCTATTTCTTTGTCCGATAGCTTCACTTCAAATTTCACTCTCACGCCAAGTTCAGATGCGACAGAGTGTTGTATCTCAAGCAAATTTTCGTGAAGCAGATCAACTAAGGTTTGATTGGCAACCTCAAGCGTGACTAAGCTCCCCGAGAAGGTCGCCAACTCTAGCGCGGTGGCAATGCGCGGGCGTGCATTATCCGCCCACCATTTACTTACCAAATGGAATTTGCTTCTGAGTATTTCTTCCACCTGCGCATCATCTAGTTTTTGTATGTTCAGTGTGTTTTGTTGAGTAGTGATGCCCGCTTGTTCGTTATCAATATTAGGGCTATTGTTCACTCCCGAGAGCGAGATGCCAGTGATGGAGATACGTGTAGGAGGAGTTTGAGCGGCAGCTCTTTGAACAGGGGCAGTTTGCACAGGAGTAGCTTGTGTGCTGGGCTGTTGAGTTCCTACATTAGAGGGAGTATTCGCCTGAGAAAGGGGAGTCTGCTGCGTAACTTGAGGGCTTTGCGGATGGACGTTAAGTGGTTGAGCACTCGATGCTTGAACGCTTTGTGGCTGAGCACTTTGTACGCTCTGTTGAGCAGTGTCCTGATTTGCCACACCCTGATTTTGAATATTTTGATTCTGAGCGCTTTGAACTTGTGGTGGTGTTGCAACGGCAGCCGTTGCAGCTTGAGCGATTTGCGGCTGGCTTTGGTCAGCCTTTGGCAAGCTCACAGAGGGAAGGGTGATTTTGTCGGGGATTACGAGTGGACTATCTTTTTTTTTTAATCCACAAAGCTTCATTAAGGCCAATTCCACATGTAAACGGCGGTTAGTAGCTCCACGATATTGCGAGTCGGCTTGATTAATCAATGCCATTGCCGTAAGTATCCAACCTATTTCCAACGAGCTGGCTTGGTTGAGGTATCGCTCTTTGAGCGCATCACCAACGTCAAGTAGAGCTCCCGTTGAAGGGTTATGCGCCATAAGTAGATCACGCAGGTGACCTGCTAGCCCACCCAAAAACATCCCGCCCTCGAAGCCCGAACGCAGAGTTTGGTCATAGCTCAATAGTAGGGCAGTGTAATTGCCTTCTAGTGCTAGTTCGACAGCCTCAAAATAGATGTTATAGTCCAGCGCACCAACGCTTTGTGAGGTTTTTTCGATCGAAAGCTCATTGCCGCTGTAAGAGACAACTCTATCAAAGGTCGAGAGAGCATCTCTCATACCACCATCGGCTTTTTGAGCAATAATATTCAGCGATTCGCTGTCATATTTAACTCCTTCGCTTTGAGCCACATACTCCAGATACTCTACAATATCGCTAACGCCAATTCGACGGAAATCGTAGCTCTGGCAGCGAGATAGAATAGTTGGAAGGATTTTATGTTTTTCGGTTGTAGCCAATATAAACACCGCATAGTGAGGTGGCTCCTCTAGGGTTTTTAGAAAAGCATTAAAAGCTGCACTTGAGAGCATGTGTACCTCATCGATGATATACACGCTGTATTTTCCAACTTGAGGTGGGATTCTAACTTTCTCAATCAACAGACGAATATCCTCGACCGAGTTATTAGAGGCTGCATCCAGTTCGTGGATAGCCCAACTGCGGCCTTGGTCAAAAGCCACACAAGACTCACACTCTCCGCAGGCCTCGCCAGAGGATGTAGTGTTGAGGCAGTTAATGGCTTTGGCAAAAATACGAGCACAGGTAGTCTTACCAACTCCACGCGGCCCCGTGAATAGGTAGGCGTGCGCTAGTTGACCTTTGACAATAGCGCTAGAGAGGGTAGTGGTGATATGACCCTGTCCCACCACACTGCGAAAAGTCGCAGGGCGGTATTTGCGTGCCGACACCACAAAGGCATCTTGCGTGATCTCCACTTTCTCTTTATCTGTATTTTCGACCATAGTTTCTTAACTTATTTATCCCCTTTGGGGTTTATTAAACTCTAGCTCAATGGTATTTGTGATAGAGCTTTTGTGTTTCTACCTCCCGAACTATCTTGTTCCTTGGAGTTTTTCGTAGGCTCTTCTTTGAGTGCCATCCCACACATAGATTTCTCCACAGTAGCAAAAACCCGAGTTTTCGATGATGGCTCTCATTGGGGCGTTGTTTTCTTGAGTATCAATTCTGATGGAGTGGATATTACCAGCACATCGGCACATA
Source organism: uncultured Rikenellaceae bacterium (assembly GCA_964370955.1). Lineage (GTDB taxonomy): Bacteria > Bacteroidota > Bacteroidia > Bacteroidales > Rikenellaceae > Mucinivorans. The sequence continues at coordinate 12,206 of CAYJLL010000037.1, forward strand.
TCTTCCACCTTTTGGAGTATCCATTTAGCCACTCCCTGTCCTCTGACACCATTAGAAACAGCAACTCTGTGTACAACCACATATGGCTCTCCCTTTGTTAGCCATTCTCCGCCTTCTATAACTTTATATGTCGGGTCGGCATCAAATCCAACACACGCAGTTGCCACAATTTCCCCATTTTTCACCGCAACCCAGCACCTACCGAGTCTTATATCCTCGCTAACTATCTCAGGAGTGGGGTAGCCCATTTGCCATTGAGTGCTACCTTTTTCGGTTAGAAAAGCAGTTGCTTGTTCTAGTATATGTTTTACTTGAGTGTATTCACCCATGTGGGCACGTCTGAAAATCATTGTCTTTCAATTTTAATTTAATAAAACTACTTTCTCATTCATCA
>CAYJLL010000038.1:0-12529 GCA_964370955.1 uncultured Rikenellaceae bacterium
CTCAAAACAAATCGCAATTCATTTAAAGGCTTGTAGGTTAATTACTTAACTCTTTTTCGGCGTTCAAAAATTTTTCGAACCCAAATTGCTCAATAACCTGCTCCATGCTTGAACTTATCTGTTCGTTACACAAACAACCTATACTTCCAAGGTGAGTATGGGTAACCTCGCGCGAAGGTTTATAATTTCCCTCCTCTATGTCTATGCCGATTTTGCGGTAGGCCTCACGGAAGGGAGCGCCCTGCAAAACCATCTCATTGACAACCTCAACGCTAAAGATATAGTCATAGAGCGAGTCATCGAGTATGCCCTCTTTGACGGTGATGTGATCCAACATATAGTGTGCCATATCCAAACACTCTTTGATGTTCTCAATGGCAGGGAAAAGCACCTCTTTGAGCAACTGAAGATCACGATGGTAGCCCACGGGTAGGTTAGTGGTGAGCATAGCGATTTGATTGGGTAGTGCTTGTAGGAGGTTGCAGCGACCACGCATTATCTCCCAAACGTCAGGATTCTTTTTGTGGGGCATAATGCTGCTGCCCGTTGTTAGCTCGGGCGGATAGCTGATAAACGAGAAGTTTTGCGATAGGTAGAGCGTGTTGTCCATAGCAAATTTGCCAAGGGTGGCAGCTATTGACGAAATCGCCTGTGCTAGTAGTCGCTCGCTCTTCCCACGACCCATTTGTGCGTATACCACATTATAGCTCAAATCCTCAAAACCAAGTAGTTGTGTAGTCATGGCTCTATCTAGCGGAAAGCTCGAACCATAGCCTGCAGCCGACCCTAGAGGGTTTTTGTTGATTACTCGATAGGCGCTCTGCATCATAATCATATCATCGAGCAGCGACTCGCCATAGGCACCAAACCACAACCCAAAGCTCGAAGGCATAGCAATTTGTAGGTGAGTGTAGCCGGGCATTAAGGTATCTTTATGCTTATTAGAAAGGGCGATAAACTGGTTGAATAGTTTTTGCGAAAGCTCCACGATATGATAGATCTGCTCTCTGAGGTAGATGCGCAAATCCACTAAGACTTGATCGTTGCGCGAGCGGCCAGAGTGAATTTTTTTGCCTGCCTCGCCAATTCTTTCGGTGAGCATGGCCTCAACTTGCGAGTGTATGTCCTCCACGCCTTCTTCCACTATTAGCTCGCCTGAGAGAGCAGTTTTGTAAAGCGCTTTTAGTTCGCTTTGCACCACCTCCAGTTCATCGTCTTCGAGAAGTCCGATAGAGTTTAGCATCCTTGTGTGTGCCAGTGAGCCTAGAATGTCGGCTTTGGCTAGGGAGTTGTCTAGTTCTCTGTCTAGCCCGACAGTGAAGTTCTCGACTTTCTCTGTTGAGCTAATATTTTTTTGCCAGATCTTTTTCATATATATGAGTGTGTTGTATTTCTTGCTTGTTGTTATTTGGTGGTGCTGTGCGCTTCGTTGCAGGGATTCTTGCTGATAAATTCAAGAGCCTGCTCGACGCTAATACCGTCTTGGGTAGTGTAGCCACCACTTTTGGTGCGGCGCAGGGTGCTTAGATAACCACCACTGGCGAGATCAAGCCCCATGTCTCGAGCGATAGAACGCACATATGTTCCTTTGCTGCAACCCACTCTCAGTAGAGCATTGGGAGCTTCATAGGATAGCAACTCGGCAGAATATATTTCAATTTTCGCCACTCGCATTTCGACTTCTTTTCCGTCGCGAGCATATTCATAGGCACGCTTGCCGCCTATTTTCTTTGCGCTATAAAGCGGTGGAACTTGGTCTTGCGGCCCTGTGATACCTGCCAAATAATGCTCTATGGCCTCAGAGGTGATGTGTTCGTGAGGGAAAGTCTGATCTACGGGGTGTTCCAAATCAAACGAAGGGGTTGTTGCTCCGAGGGTCACTGTGAACTCATACTCTTTCGCTTGGCTTTGCAGAGAGGGTACTTGTTTGGTCGCCTTGCCTATACACACAAGCAATACTCCCGTTGCGAGAGGATCTAGTGTGCCCGCATGGCCAATTTTTATTCTCTTGGGATAGCCCACGCCCTTGAGCGCATTTTGCAATTTGCGTACAACATCAGTTGAACTCCAACCATAGGGTTTGTCTATGTTTAGCACTATGCCATCGCGTAGGTCGTTTGTCATTTACTTAAATACTATTATCGCTTTATTACTCTAAATTATTATCTATTTTAACTTGAACTTGCGGCCCCCCCCCAGCTAATTGCGTGTGTCGCTGACACTATGAACGTTAGCCTAGCGCACGTTAGCTATAGATATAATATCTGCAAATACTCCAGCTGCTGTCACGCTCGCGCCTGCACCATAGCCCTTGATCTGAAGGGGGTACTCTCGGTAGCGATTGGTTGTTATTAGTACAATATTATTGCTGCCCTCAAGGTTGTAGAACGGACTGTAGAGGTCGACCTCACGCAATCCAACAGAACATTCGCCACTTTGCATCGAAGCAACAAACCTGAGTTTCTTGCCCTGTGCTTCTAGCTCCTTGCGTTGGGTCTCGAAAGTCTGGTCAAGTTTTTCTATACCACTCCAGAACTCCTCTAAAGTGCCATCAAATAGCTCTTGGGGGACAAACAATTCTGCTTTGACATCACTCTGCTCGATAGCATAACCGCTCTCACGAGCCAAAATCACTAGCTTGCGCAGAACATCCTTGCCCGAGAGATCTATCCTCGGATCAGGCTCAGCGTAGCCAGCCTCTTGCGCCATACGCACCGCCTTCGAGAAAGGCACATCTTCGCTCAGGACATTAAATATATAGTTCAGCGTACCCGAAACCACAGCTTCAAGGCCTTGCACCACATCGCCAGAACGGCGCAAATCGCCTATGGTGTTGATGATAGGTAGCCCTGCGCCCACGTTGGTTTCGAACAGGAATTTTGCTCCACGCTCACGAGAGAGATTCTTCAGGAGGCTGTAATTCTCATAGCTATCCGATGCGGCTATTTTGTTGGCAGTAACCACCGAAACGTTAGCTGAGAGCAGCTCAGCATATATCTTCGAGACCTCCTCGCTTGCGGTACAATCCACAAAAACGGAGTTGTAGAGGTTGAGTTCTTTAATTTTTTGAGCCACAATCTGCGGATTGCTTGCCAAGGCGTCATCACCCAAAAGGCGCTCCTTGTAGCCATTCAAATCAAGCCCCTCGGTATTAAATAGTGAAGAGCGAGAATTTGAGATTCCCACAACATTGATTTTCAGTGCGTTGTTGTCTTTTAGGCTCTGTCTTTGGCTGGCGATCTGTTCGAGAAGATTGCCTCCAACCCAACCAACGCCCATCACAAAGAGGTTCAGTTCTTGGTATTCTGATAGGAAGAATGAGTCGTGGATCACCCCGAGGGTCTTGCGTAGGTTCTCGACCTCGACCACAAATGAAATGTTGGTCTGCGAGGAGCCCATCGCTGTAGTCTTTACGTTGATGCCCGAGCGTCCCAGCGTGCCGAAGAGCTTGCCCATAACCCCTGGGATGTCTTTCATCTGTTGGCCTACTACCGCCACTGTCGATAGATTGCGCTCCAAAAGAATGTCGTCAATCTCGCCCATGGCTATTTCTTGCGCAAATTCTGTTTCGAGAGTTAGTACTGCCTCCGATGCATCGTCGTGGCGAATTGCAATAGAGGTGCTGTTCTCTGAAGATGCCTGACTAACCAAGAATACTGATATTCCGCTCTTGGCCAAGGCCTTGAAAATGCGATAGTTCACCCCGATAACTCCAACCATACCCAAGCCCTTGATGGTGAGCATGCAGGTGTCGTTGATCGAGCTGATACCCTTTATAATGCGTTGACTATCAAATGGGGTGCTCTGGTTGCTGATAAAAGTACCAGGGCAAGAATAGTTAAAGGTGTTCTTTATATATATAGGGATGTTCTTGTGGTAGGCAGGGAAAATAGTCGGAGGATAGATAACCTTAGCCCCGAAGTTACAAAGCTCCATCGCCTCAACAAAACTGAGTTGCTCTATGAGGTAGGCGTTCTCTATCACACGAGGGTCGGCAGTCATAAAGCCGTCCACATCTGTACATATAATAAGCTCCGCAGCGTCGAGTGCTGCTGCAACCACCGAGGCTGTGTAGTCTGAGCCGCCACGCCCAAGGTTGGTGGTCTCGCCTGTGTCTTTGTCGCTAGAGATAAATCCGCCCATCACTGTGATACCTTCACAGTTGGCCATTTTCTCTGTTATCAGGTCGTTGGTCTTGGGGAAGTCGATTACATGGCGCGAGAAATATGCTTTGGTTTTGATAATCTCACGGGAGTCTATCAATGTTGCATTCTCAAAAATCCCCGCCACTATAATAGAAGAGAGTCTCTCACCATAGCTCACAATAGTTGCCGAACTACGAGCAGAACACTCTCCGATGAGGTTCACCCCACGCAGAAGATTTTTAAGCTCCTCGAAAAGTTGTTCGAGTTTTACGATCACCCCCTTTTGATGTTCTGGTAGTACGCTATCGACCACCGCCGTAAGATGGCGAGCCTGCATGGCTGCAAATTCAGCCAAGTAGCTGTCCTTTTGCTTGTTTGAGGCTAGGGAGCTCATCGAGATCAATTGGTCGGTCACTCCCCCTAGGGCTGAGACAACTGCAATAGTCGGCTCACCTTGGCTTTCTAAAATCTCTTTGATCGCACGCAATCCCAAGGCAGAACCAACAGAGGTGCCGCCAAACTTTATAACTTTCATGTCTTAAATGTTTGTTCGTGTTTTTATCTTTATTGCTTTCCTCCCACAAAGGCACAGTTAGCGACAAATGATTACTGCTCCAGTTCGGAGTTATTTGATTGGTTTTGCATCGCCAGTGATCTTGCCACTGCCAGTGTAGCGGAAAGATGCTGTGCCTGTGCGAGTCACCTGAGCTTCGCCCTCAACCAAAGCTTTAACACCGCTCATACCCGATACGACAGCCTCGATTTTTGGGCACTTCAGAGCGAGAATCTCCAGTGAAGATGCTCCAGAGCTAGTGATTTTGCTTGTTTTGGCAGTGCCATCGATAGACGCACGCGAGGTGCCTGAGATATTTATTTTCAGGTCATCTGTGCTCACTGTAATATCTGAGGTCTTGCCGCCGGTGATATCAAAAACCACATTTGGCGCACTCACATTAATAAAATCAAGGCTCGAAGATCCAGCCAAAATGATTTCAGAAAGCTCGCTCGCGCTATACTCTCCCTTGCCTATTGCGGTGCAAGCACCATCGAGGCGCAAAAAACGCAACTCCTTAACAACTACCGTTACAAAAGGTTTGTTCTTGCCTTTGAAATAGCGTCCCACGCTCGAGCCGTAGCCAACGCGGATATAGCCCTGCTCAGTTTTGCTCACAGAGAGTTTGTCGGCATGCTCGTCGAGGATTTCAATATGCACCCCAGTTTCACTGCCCTGAGAGATGCGAATGTCAAACGCTCCGTCGGCAATCAGCCCGTAGATGTCTTCGTTTTGGAATTGAGAGATTTTTTTAGTCTGTTGAGCCATCGCCACTGTGGCACACATAGTGAGGGCGATAGCCATAAAAAACTTTTTCATAAGTTAGTTTTTAGTTTAAAAGTATTACCTTTGCATAATGTAGCAGAAGGCCTGCCGTGGCACGCTTTTCTGCTTTTGGTGCAAATATATAAATTTTTCTGAACCTATGCAACACAGCAAGATAATGGTGGGTATCACCCAAGGCGACCCTAACGGCATTGGATATGAGACTATCCTAAAGGCTTTCAGCGATATTCGTCTGGCAGACCTTTTCACTGTGGTGATCTACGGTAACCGAGCTTCTATGGAGTTCTATCGCAAGAGCATCAAAACAAAAGAGAAAATCTTTGTCAACTATATAGACTCACTCGAGAAGGCAGCCCCCAAGAAGATCAACTTCCTCAGCGTTGCCCCTGACTATAATCCCACCCCTGGAGTTATTGACCCAGTGGCAGGTGAGAATGCAATTATTGCGCTCGAGAAAGCTACCTCTGACGCCCTCTCTGGGGCGATCAATGCTTTGGTAACCTCACCCATCGACAAACACAATACCCCCGAGGGCTTTGACTTTGTGGGTCACACCGAATATCTTGCCAAGGCAAGCTCGGTTGAAAATCCATTGATGTTTATGATCTCCGAGAACCTTCGTGTTGGCTTGGTGACTATGCATATTGCTTTGGAAAAAGTCCCCACGCATATCACCCAAGAGGGAATACTAGAGCACATCAAATTGATGAAAAACTCTTTGGAGAAAGACTTCATGGTGCGTTCGCCTCGTATTGGGGTTTTGAGTATCAACCCTCATGTGGGCGAGAACGGCATGATGGGCGATCAAGAGCAACAAGTGGTAATCCCTGCGCTAAAACAAGCACAAGAGAATGGCGTGGGTGCCTATGGGCCTTTTGCAGCTGATGGATATTTCGGATCGGGCTCGTATGCTAAATTTGATGCTACTCTGGCGATGTATCACGACCAAGGACTTGCGCCTTTCAAGGCTCTGAGCTTTGAGGGAGGAGTGAATTTTACAGCAGGTCTTCCTTTTGTGAGAGTCTCGCCTGCCCACGGCACTGGCTTTGATATTGCTGGCAAATGGATAGCCAATGAGAATCCTTTGCGTAGTTCGATATATGCAGCAGCGGATATATACCGCAATCGTGAGCTCCACAATCAGATGACCGCAAACCCTCTGAAGAGTTCTGCTCGCCATCACAACAAAAACGCCCACCACAAAGACGCTAACGTTGAGGATCTACTCCAAATGATGAACCCCTAACACCCCACGAGCGTTTCTTGAGGGAGGCTCGAAAGATTCTCTCACCAACTGCTCTAGGGTTAGATAATTCAAAAGAAAAATAATCGTATCTTTGTTCCCACGAAAAAATAATACAATATAATCATAATGAACTTTATTGACGAACTCTCTTGGAGAGGAATGATTCAGGACTCGATGCCTGGCACACGCGAACAACTAGAAAAAGAAATGACCTCGGCTTATGTGGGCATAGACCCTACTGCCGATTCACTACATATTGGCCACTTGGTGGGAGTGATGATGCTTCGCCACTTCCAAAGAGCTGGCCACCGCCCCATCCTTCTTCTTGGGGGTGCAACAGGCATGATAGGCGACCCTTCGGGTAAGTCAAACGAGCGAAATCTTCTTGATGAGGCGACCCTACGCCACAACCAAGAGGCGATTCGCAATCAGCTTTCACGCCTTATTGACTTTGATTCAGATGCTCCAAATGCAGCTATTATGACCAATAACTTCGACTGGATGAGCCAGTGGTCGTTCTTGGATTTTATTCGTGATATCGGAAAGCTGATCACCGTAAACTATATGATGGCGAAGGACTCAGTTAAGCGTCGTTTCTCGGGTGAGGGCGATGGTATGTCTTTCACGGAGTTTACCTACCAGTTGGTTCAGGGCTTTGACTTCTTGCACCTCTACGAGAACTACAACTGTAAACTTCAGATGGGCGGTTCGGACCAGTGGGGTAATATCACCACAGGTACGGAGCTAATCCGTCGCAAGATTGGCGGCGAGGGCTTTGGTTTGACCTGCCCGTTGATTCGCAAGGCCGATGGAACTAAGTTTGGTAAGACCGAACAAGGCAATATTTGGTTGGATGCTCGCTACACTACCCCTTACCGTTTCTACCAATTCTGGCTAGGCACCTCAGACGAGGATGCACAGTCGTACATTAAGATATTTACTTTCCTCGACCAACAAACCGTTACGGACTTGGTTGCTCGCCACAGCGAGGCTCCCCACCTAAGAGAGCTTCAAAAAACTCTTGCCAAGGAGATTACTATCGCCATCCACGGCGAGGCGGAGTACGAAAAAGCCGTGGCAGCCAGCGGCATCCTCTTTGGGGGTAACGCAGCCGAGGCTTTGGCTGGTGTAGACGAGGCTACGCTGCTTGATGTTTTTGATGGTGTGCCTCAGTTTGAGGTTGCTCTGAGCGACATCGAGGCGGGCGTGGATTTCGGAACGCTATGCACCGAGAAAGCTGCGGTTTTTGCATCTAAAGGCGAACTTCGTCGCCTGATCCAAGGAGGCGGTATTTCGCTTTGTGGAGAGAAAGTAGCGGACATGGCAATGAATGTGGAAGCCTCAAAACTAATTAGCGGTAAATTCCTCTTGGTGCAAAAAGGTAAGAAAAACTACTACCTTATCAAGACCGTTTAAACTAACACTATAATATAATAGTCAAAACGCTTGAAAAATCTCGCTGACATATACTCCCTTCTAGAAGAGCCGCTCGAAGAACTGGAGCTGATGCTCCAAGGGTCTTTATGCAGTGAGCATACTATGCTTCAAGAGAGGGTCTCCCCCCTGATAAATATGAAGGGGAAGAGGATGCGCCCTGTGCTGACTTTTCTTGTGGCGATGATGCATGGCTCGGTGGAAAAGCAACATGTGGTTTCGGGTGCGATTATGGAGCTAACACACAATGCTTCACTTGTTCACGACGATGTGCTCGATGAGGCCTATACCCGCCGAGGCGAACTAACAACCATGGCAATGATGCGCTCGAGAGGGGCTGTTCTTGCAGGAGATTTTCTGCTCACCCAAGGAATTACTCTGGGCATAGAGAATGGCAATTATCGCGCGGTTGACTATATGGCTCGAACCCTTCGCTATTTGGTTGAGGGAGAGTTGCGACAGATGCGCTCAGCCTCGCTAGGAGATGTGACTTTTGAGAGCTACTATGATATTATTCGCCTGAAAACAGCCCACCTGATGGGGGCGTGTGCTGCGCTGGGAGCGCCACAAGAGCACCAACAGGGTTGGTATGATTTTGGAATGCTCCTTGGGGAGGCTTTTCAGATTATGGACGATGTGTTGGACTATGTGAGCCTAGAGAGCGGCAAAGCTCAGTATCAAGACCTCAAAGAGGGGAAAATTACCCTGCCTCTGCTTTATGCTATGGAAGGCAGCGGAAAAGATAAAAAAATAAGAAAACAGCTTCTTCAGGGGCGCTGGGAGATGGTTGCAGAATTTGTTCGAGACCATGGAGGGGTGGAGCGTTCACGAGAGAATATCGCCTCGCGTTGTGAAAAAGCGCAAGAATTCCTTCAGAATTATCCTGATACTCCCCCTAGGAGAGCTTTGATGGACTTTGTGGATTTTTTGAGTTTACGTAATTTGTAAGTTTATCCTTGATGGATATCGTATTTATGTGGTTGGAAAAACCCCCTCGGAGGCTATCCCTTGGGGCTTGTAGCTTAGAAAGAACGTCGTAAAAAGAAGAAAAAAAATACGTTAAATCATAAAAATGAGCCGTGAGGATTTGGAATTATAAAAAATAGACCCTACCTTTGGCTATACAAGATGGTGGAAGATGCTCTGTGTGGAGATGAAGTGGAGTGAGGAATGCGAGGGCTAAGAGTCTGTAAATTAGCGGATAAATAGCTTTTGTGGATAAAAGAGAATCTTTTCTCTTGGGCGTTGACTACCGAACTTAAAGTACGCAAGTAACCAAAAAACATATAATTTAACAAAAACTCATTAACTAAAATGAAAAAATTCCTTACTATCCTTTCTGTGTTCGCAGTGATGGCAATTTTCACTCCTGCCGAACTATTCGCTCAAGCAGCTGAAACTGCTACAAACACTCCTCTAGCAGACGAGCCAATGCACCAAGTGCTAAAGCAAAAGTTTATGGAGGGTGGTGTAGGTTGGATGTCTCCACTTTTGTTGTGCCTTATCCTAGGTCTAGCAATCGTTATCGAGCGTGTAATCTATCTTAACCTTTCAACTGTAAACACAAAGAAACTTCTTTCTAAAGTTGAAACTGCAATGAACAACGGTGGTGTTGAGGCTGCAAAAACTGTATGTCGTAACACTCGTGGTCCAGTTGCTTCTATCTTCTACCAAGGTCTTCTTCGCTCTGACGAGGGTGTAGATATCGTAGAGAAAACAGTTGCTGCTTATGGTTCAGTTCAGTCTTCTCAACTAGAGAGCGGTCTTTCTTGGGTATCTCTATTTATCTCTGTTGCTCCTATGCTTGGTTTCATGGGTACAGTAGTTGGTATGATCGACGCATTTGACTCGATCGAGGCTTCTGGTGATATGAATCCTGCGATGGTTGCGGGTGGTATCAAGATCGCACTTCTTACTACTGTAGGTGGTCTTATCGTAGCGGTTATCCTTCAGTTCTTCTACAACTACCTAGTAGCAAAAATCGACTCTTTGGTTCTTAACATGGAAGATGCGTCAATCTCTATGATCGACATCCTTACCAAATTCTACAAGAAGTAATCTTAGATTTTTCTCCTCTTAAAAAGAGTGACGGTAATGGATGTGGGCTCCAATGAATAGGAGTGCACCCAGTGAAAGAATCTGCAATGATCTCTTGCCCCTTGCTCCGAAAAAGAGCGAAAAATATATACTTCTTAACTAGAAAAGAATTTTTAACCAAAGAAAGACGAAATAAAAATGAAATATCTATCAATTATCAAATACGCATTGCTGCTTCTTTCAGTAGTAATCGCAGTTTGGGGTATCACTAGCTACACTGAGGGTGATGCTTCTACCGAAGGCGGTATCTCGGCAATGATCTCTTTCGCGGGAATCATGCTAGGTTTGACAGCGGCGCTTGTAGTGGTTATGCCAGTTATCAGCATCGTTCAAAACCCAGCCTCTGCTAAGCGTTCGCTTATCGGTATTGCACTAATGGCAATTGTATTCTTCGTAGCTTACGCTATGGCGGGTGCTGAGCCTATCACTCTTGCAAGCGGTAAAATCCTTGACAATCCAACAGAGCTTAAATTCTCTGACTTTGCTCTTTACTCAACCTATATCACCTTTGGTGCGCTAATCGTAGCAATGGTAGGTTCTGAGCTTTACAAAGCGATAAAATAAGTGAGCTGCCAACCAACTTTGGTCCCCTAGGGTAGAATTGCTCTTTTCTTTGAGGTTTTCCCCTCAACTAAACGAGCCCACCCCAAACGATCCAAAGTGCGGCATAATAACAGTCGGGAGGGCTGCGTTATATAAGTAACGTAGCCATACCCCCGACACCTAAACAAATTAATTGAAAAATGGCAAAAAAAGTCCCAGAAGCAAACGCATCCTCAACGGCTGACATCGCTTTCCTTTTGCTGGTATTCTTTTTGATGACCACGACAATGAACGAGGATAAAGGTATTCGTCGTACCCTTCCTCCCATTGCCGATAATGAGCAAGAAGATAAAGGTCTTGATGTTAAGGAACGTAATATCCTAATGGTGAACGTTAACTACCTTAACCAAGTCGCAGTACAGGGTAAAGTTGTAACGATGGAAGAGCTTAAAGAGATGGCCAAGGAGTTTGTCGTTAATGATAAGAATGATCCAACCATGCCAGAGCGCGAGGCGCCTCGTGAGCCTATCGCATTGTTGCCAGATTGGCAAGTGAGCAAGGGGGTTATTTCTCTTCAGAATGACAATGGTTCATCATATGACGTATATCTACAAGTGCAAAACGAGCTTACTCGCGCCTACAACGAGGCACGTGATGAGTTTGCACAGAAACGTTTTGGACGTCCTTACATCGATCTTAGCGACGAGCAAGCAGAGGCTGTCAGAAAAGCGATTCCTAACAAAATCTCAGAGGCAGAACCTCGTAACCTAGCACGCTAACTTTTAATACTACGATCCAGATATGAAACAGATGATTAAGAAAAAAGGAGGTAAGGAGCTACCAGCTATCTCAACCTCGTCGCTACCTGACGTAGTATTCATGCTTTTGTTCTTCTTTATGGTTTCTACCACTATGCGTGAAGTAGAAATGAAAGTAGACCTAGAGTTGCCAGCGGCAACCGAGATTCAAAAGCTAGAAAAGAAATCACTTGCAAGCTACATCTATATTGGCCCTCCAATTGCAGCTCATCAAGCTAAACTAGGTACAGCTCCACGTATCCAATTGAATGACTCGTTCGCGAACATTCAGAACATCGAGGAGTTTATCGCAGCTGAGCGTGATAAACTAAAAGAGGAAGAGCGCCCTGAGATGACTACCGTGCTAAAGATCGACAAACCTACAAAAATGGGTATTGTAACCGAACTAAAGCAAGCTTTGCGTCGCGCACGTGCACAGAATATTATCTATGCAGCTGACAACAAAGGAAAAGGTAATAACTAGAGCTTAACTAGAAGCAAGTAAACAGGCTGCAAATTTTAGTCTGTAAGTTAATTAAAGCGAATAGCAACAATCAAATAGATTGTTGCTATTCGCTTTTTTGTGTCTATTATTAACGTATGAGTAATACCAATCAAGATGTATATGTGGATGCTACCGAGGCTATGAGTTTATTTACTCCTCAGTTTTCTCAGGACTCAATATCCCGAGAATCACGCTTTATTGCTCCTTTTTATTTTAACCACACTGATATTTATCAAATGCTTGTATCTCTTGATATCGGGTTTGAGCATTTCCAATAGGTTCTCACTTAAGAGTGTTATTTACTTTTCCAGTCTTTCGAGAGTTCTATGCTTTCCTCGCACATTCTATAATCGTTACTTTCGCTATTGCCTATCAACATTAGTAAGTAAGCTGGCGGTGGGTAACCTTTTTGCGTATAGTGTA
>CAYJLL010000039.1:0-1626 GCA_964370955.1 uncultured Rikenellaceae bacterium
TATTTAATTTACTTTATCGCCTTAAACATACGGTCCCAGCGAATGCCGCCCTCGGGGTCTTTAGATAGCCAAACAAAGCTAGCTTTACCCTCTATGTGATCCTCGGGAACGAAGCCCCAGTAGCGGCTATCGAGAGAGTTATCACGATTATCGCCCATCATAAAGAAGTAGTCCATACGGAAAGTATAGGATGTGGCGAGCTGGTCGTTAATATAGATAGTTGAATCTTTCACCTCTAGTTTATTTAGCTCGTAGTTCTTGATAATGCGCTTGTATAGTGGAAGGTTCTCAACTGTGAGATCAACTGTAGTCCCTGCTTTTGGAACCCAAATAGGGCCATAGTTTTTATGCGTCCAAGGGAAGAGTTTCGCGTTGTGGGGGAAGACTGCATCGGTGGGTTGAAGTGCACCACCTTGCTCTATTATTAGGCGTGGCGGGATAGGGGATAGTGTGCCATTTACATAAACTGTGTCACCTTTCACGTGGAGAGTGTCTCCAGCAATAGCAACGCAACGTTTAATATAGTTTTCACGCTTATCAACAGGGCGGAAAACAACTTCGCTTTCTTGATATACAGCCTGACGGCCATAAGCTCTCACCAGTTCGTAGTAAGACGAGGTAGGGTCTGCTAGTGCAACAGTGTCGCCTTCGGGGAAGTTAAACACAACGACATCACCAGCCTTTGGGGTGCTAAAACCTTTCAAGCGTTTGTAGTCGTACTGAATCCAATCGACATAGGATGGAGTGCTAGAGCTAAAAGGCATGGTATTGTGTACCATAGGCATAGAAATGGGCGTAATAGGCATCTTAGGGCCATAGGCTAGGCGGTTTACATAGAGATAATCGCCTATGAGTAGTGTGCCCTCCATCGAAGAGCTGGGGATTACATAGAGCCCGAAGAAATAGATTCTAAGAGGAACAACCACAACTAGCGCAAAGAGCAGAGCCTCTATCCATTCCAAAACAATTCTAGCACCTTTGTTGCGGGTTTTGAAAGCACGATATTTATTGAGGAAAATTTTATCTATCTTGCGAGTGAAGTAAAAATCGTAGATTGCTACTAAACCCAGTAACCACCAAAGGTTTTGAGTCCAGACAACAAACCATAATAGGTATATCACACTCACTACAGAGAATTTCACTCTCTTGCTTGCCCAAATTTCTTTTAGCTTATTCATAAATAAGATGTTATTTTAGATCCAATAGGTCGTCCATTGTGAAGATACCACTACGACCGCACAAAAACTCAGATGCCATCACAGCACCTTGAGCAAAGCCTTCACGAGATTTAGCCTCGTGTTCGATGGTGATTTTATCGATTGCACTTTCCCATACCACAGTGTGAGTCCCTGGGACAGTGCTGCGGCGTTGAGCATTCACCTCAAGAGTGTCACTCTCGCACGTTGTACCAAGTTGCCATTTTTTTAGTCTATCTGCTCCTGCGATTATCCCCTCTGCCAAGGTGATAGCTGTTCCGCTTGGAGCATCGAGCTTTTGGGTGTGGTGAATCTCGTTGAGCGTCACATCGTAATCCTCAAAGCGATTCATCATACGAGATAGCATCTCATTGAGTTTGAATGTCAGGTTCACACCAATAGAGTAGTTCGAGGCATAGAAAAACGCACC
>CAYJLL010000039.1:1637-5249 GCA_964370955.1 uncultured Rikenellaceae bacterium
ACAACTTCGTCATATTTATCGAGCCAAGCTGTAGTGCCACATACCACAGGAACATTGTTTTCTATGAGTTTTACGATATTTTCATAGGCTGTGTGAGGAGTTGAAAACTCTATCGCCACATCAATGCCATCGAGTTTTTCTGAGCACAAATCCTCAGGGTTATCTTTATCGATAATAAGCGGGATTTCGTGACCTCTGCTTTTGAGGATAGCGCCAATGGCTTGACCCATTTTGCCATATCCAACTAATGCTACTTTCATATTTTTATCAATAAAGGATTAGCGGATAATAGTTTCTGCGCGATCTGGTCCAACAGAGATAATCGACACGGGAACTCCTACGCTTTTCTCGATAAACTCCACATAGTCTTTGAATTCCACAGGGAACTCATCATACGAGCGAATGTCGTTGATGTTTTGGTTCCATCCCTTCATTGTTTTGTAGATAGGCTCGATAGTGTCGTTGGTCTCGAATGGGAATTCGTCTGTGCGCTCACCGCCTACCATATATTCTGTTGCGATCTTAATCTCTTTAAATTCATTAAGTACATCGCCTTTCATCATAATAAGCTTGGTCACACCGTTGATCATCACTGAATATTTCAGAGCAACCAAATCCAACCAACCGCAGCGACGCTTGCGACCTGTTGTTGAGCCAAATTCGCGGCCAATCTCACACATACGATCGCCGTCCGTATCGAAAAGCTCTGTTGGGAATGGCCCCGCGCCAACTCTCGTACAGTATGCTTTGAAAATACCAAATACTTCTCCTATGCGATTAGGCGCAATACCCAAACCAGTACAAGCACCAGCGCAGATAGTGTTAGATGAGGTAACAAAAGGATATGATCCAAAATCAATATCTAGAAGTGCACCTTGTGCACCTTCAGCCAAAATAGTTTTACCCTCGCAAAGTGAGCGATTCACAGAATGTTCACACTCGATAATCTCAAAGCGGCGCATAGAATCTACACCCTCAAACCATTGTTTCTCATAGGTCTCTAGGTCATATTCAAAATCATAGGCTTTAAGCATTTCAATGTGCTTGGCTTTCAAACGCTCGTAGCGCTCGATGAACTCAGGTGAGAGAATATCCCCAACACGTAGTCCATTGCGACCTGTTTTGTCCATATAGGTTGGGCCAATACCTTTAAGAGTTGAGCCAATTTTGCCTTTGCCTTTGGCTGCCTCTGAAGCGGCGTCCAAGATACGGTGCGTTGGTAGGATTAGATGGGCTTTCTTTGCTAGTTGCAGTTTGCTCACAACGTCCACACCCACTTCTTCTAGTTCGCCAATTTCTTGAGCAAAAATCACTGGATCGATTACAACACCCGAACCGATGATGTTCTGAGTGTTATCACGAAAAATTCCACTAGGAATGGTGTGAAGAACATGGCTGGTGTCGCCAAAATGCAGTGAGTGTCCTGCGTTTGGACCTCCCTGAAAACGTGCAATAATGTTGTAGGATGGTGTCAATACATCCACAATCTTTCCTTTCCCCTCGTCGCCCCACTGAAGCCCTAATACTACGTCTGCTTTCATTCTTTTTTTTGTACTAATTTTTATTTGAAGGAGTTGTGTTATCTCCCTCTATAATTGTTATTTTGTTATCTTCAATTTGAATTTTGCCTTCGCGAAGCAGCACACCAGCCGCTCGTTTAAAGACTTTTTTGCTCATCCCGGTTTGTGCAATAATTAGCTCGGGAGTACTCTTATCGCCCAGCTCTAGCACCCCTTGTGATTCTTGGAGTAGACCCCATAGTGTGTCTCTTGCTATTTTTACTTGATCTACACCCTGCTTTTGAAGCGCAAGGTCAATTCGATTATCCTCAGTGATTTTCACCACATAGGCGGTGTGTTTCTCACCTAGTGCCACTGGTACAAAAATCTGATTATCGTAGAGCATTCCCCAGTGTTTTCCTTCGATAATCACTCGGTAGCCCCTTTCACGCCTTTGTGCAATGACTATTTGAACCTCTTGCTTGGGCTTTAGATCTATTTCTTGTTTGTTAGAGACGATATTGCCAACCTTTGATGTACCAACGATTCGTGAGGTGGTTTGATCCACATAAATCGCCACAGGATAAAACTCGCCCTTAACCATGGGATTAAGTTGGTTTTTGAAAGGCACAAATAAATCTTTTGGTAGCCCCCAATCTAGGAACGCTCCAATGCGAGTTGTGGCAACAACCTCCAGAGAGTTAACCTCACCCAGAACAATTTTGGGATGCTCGGTGGTTGCAACCTCACGATCCTCTGAATCGCAATAGACAAAAACCTCTATCTCATCGCCAATTTCAAATTCTTCGGGGACATAGCGATTAGGCAGGAGCACTTCGCTCAAGCCATCTTTGTCTTCAAGGTAGACCCCATTTTGGGTCTCACGCGCAATATATAGTCGGTTGTATGTAGCTAAATTAATCATAGGTATCTTTAAAAGGCACAGTCTCGCCACAAAGATAACAATTTCTATCGGGATTTTTCCATACTCAGGCCAAAAGTTTTGACTTCTATCAGTATTATTGCTACTTTTGTTGGCAAAAGCCCGTAAATAAGTATGAAAAAAGAGTTAAATGTTGAGCATTTTCTAGGGAATCCTGATGCTCTGATAATAGATGTGCGCACTCCTGCTGAATATGCTCTTGGGCATATTCAGGGCGCATATAATATGCCTATATTCAGCAATGAAGAACGTGCGATAGTTGGTACAATATATAAAAAAATTGGGCGAGATCAAGCCGTTGAAAAAGGGCTTGAAATAGTAGGACCAAAGTTGGCTAATTTTGTGAAGGAAGCAAAAAAAGCGAGTGCTGGGCGTGAGGTTTATTTGTACTGCTGGCGAGGAGGAATGCGAAGTGGTAGTATGGCATGGTTGCTTTCAACAGCAGGGTTGAAAGTCTCGCTGCTTAAAGGCGGATATAAACGCTACCGTCAGAACTTCGAGAGTATTTTAGAGCTGCCGTGGCATTTCGCTGTGCTTTCGGGTAAAACAGGCTGCGGCAAAAGCGATGTGTTGCGAGAAATAGAGCGCCAGGGTGAGCAATTGCTTGACTTAGAGGCACTAGCTAACCACAAAGGTTCGGTTTTTGGAGGTATGGGACTTGGAGATCAACCCTCTACAGAAACCTTCATTAATCGCCTGCATGAAACTCTTCGAGGGTTTGATCCCGAAAGAGTAGTGTGGTGTGAGGGCGAGAGCATGCTCATTGGGCATGTGTATATCCCTGAAAGACTCTTTGAGATGCTTTCTTCTTCGGCGACCATAGATTTTGATTTGAACACCGAGTGTCGCATCGAAAGACTGGTTGCGGAATATGGAGGCTTTGAAACCGAACAACTAGCAGCGGCATTTACACGCATTGCCAAACGTCTGGGGCCCGATAATCTCAAAGCTGCCCTTGAGGCGCTGAGTGCAGGTGATGTTGCGGGGGCGGCTCGAATAGCCCTACGTTACTATGATAAAGGGTATGCAAAATCTTCTGATAAACGCCAAGGAGAGCGTATAGGTAGTATTTTTAGCGAAACTGACAATCCAGCTCAGAGCGCAAAACAGATCATCGAATTGTATTATTCGACGCAAAACTAAAGTGATGAAAATAATAGATACAAAGGG
>CAYJLL010000039.1:5259-12321 GCA_964370955.1 uncultured Rikenellaceae bacterium
ACCACTAATTGTGGTCAAACGAGCCATAGCTCAAATGAACGAAGGCGAGAGCGTGAGAGTGGACTATGATAACGATACCGCCAAGGATAATCTTATGTCCTTTCTTCGCGAACTAGGAATAGTGGCACAGTGTGATGTTGCTAATAATCAAATTAGTTTCACTCTAGGGGGAGAGCTCTCAAAAGAGACCCTACCGCAGGATAGCGAAATTCACTGCCCCACCACGCCTGCTCCTAGTACTGGGAGCTATGTGGTGGCAGTGCGCTCGGAGCGCATGGGTGAGGGCGATGAGAAACTGGGCTCTATCTTGCTTCGTGCTTTTTTGAACACCCTTCCCCAAAGCGAGAAACCTCTCCCTAGCCATATACTGCTTTATAATAGTGGGGTGAATGTGGCTTTAGAGGGAGTGGATTGTGTGGAGTCTCTCAAGGAGATGCAAAACGCAGGAGTAAAAATTATCGCCTGTGGTACTTGCTTGGATTTCTATGAAGTCAAAGAAAAACTAGCAGTTGGCACTGTGGGCAATATGCTTGATATTGCAAGTGTGCTTGTTGATGCTCACCATGTTGTGTACCTTTAAAGCAACGAACACGAAAGAATGAGCGAAAAAAACACCTACTTCGATAACGCAGCCACGTCGCACCCCAAGAGCGATAGTGTACTGAGTGCTATCCAAGAATATTTGGTGCGTGGTGGGAGCTATGCACGCTCAGCCTATCCACGTGTGGTTGAAAATACTCGTATGGTCGAGAGATGTCGCACTCAGATGGCACGCCTTATTGGGGCGCAATCAAGTGATAATGTAGTCTTTGGAGCGAGCGCAACGTGGGCCTCTAATGCACTTTTACAAAGAATAAATTTCATTCAAGGCGATATAGTTTATCATTCGCCCATGGAACATAATGCTTTGATGAGACCATTGAACTATTTGGTTGAAAGTGCGGGCGTAGAGCTGAGGGTTCTGCCAAGTGGCGAGGGCGGAGTGATTGACGTGCAGGCTCTTGGGAGTTTAGATATGAGTGATGTTAGGCTTGTTGTTGTGAACCATGCGAGCAATGTGAATGGGGTAGTGCAACCGTTGGCTAAGATCAGAGAAAAGTTGCAAGGGGTGGAATTATTGGTAGATGCGAGTGTGAGTCTAGGACAATGCGAAGTGAATGTTGAGACTATGGGCATAGACTATTTGATATTTACGGCTCACAAATCTCTTGGAGGAGTGACAGGTCTGGGAGGATTCTATGCACGGGAGAATATTGAACCTTTTATTTATGGAGGAACGGGTAGTCGAAGTGATAGTTTTTTGATGCCCGAAGACATGCCCGATGCTCATGAGGCTGGGACACCTAACCTAGTTGGGATTGCCGCTTTACAGGCAGCTCTGAGCGATCGCTCAACGCCCAACCACCATCGAGAGGATTTTTTGGATATGATCCAAAGGATAGCCAAAATGGATGGAACAGAGGTGTTGTTTGCGCCCGAGGGAAAGGATTTTGTTGAGATTTTTTCTCTAACCCACAATCGGCTTAGCCCTTCGACCCTTGCCGATAGACTCTCTAGAGAATACAATATAGATGTGCGAGCTGGTCTTCATTGCGCACCGCTTGCTCATCGCACCTTGGAGAGCTTTCCAATGGGGGCGCTACGTGTGTCGCCCTCACCCTCACACACTAAAGAAGACTTGGATTATTTCGTCAGCTCACTCTCTAAAATCTTAGAGAAATGAAACACCACTACATAGCAATCTTTAATTCCGCGCGTCGAGTGATCCAAGCCGATGAATTGTGTCGCGAGCAATCTCTCACGACCACCGTGGTACACACTCCCAAGGAATATTCCTCAGAGTGCGGTATGTCGCTGAAAATATCGTCAGAAGATAGAGAGAGCTTCGAGGAGCTGATGCGTGAGAATATGTTAAACTACGAATTGTATCAATTATGACAAAATTTGACCTACTATCGACCACCCACTACGGAGGGTGTTCGGCAAAAATACCACAAGGAAAACTAAGCGAACTGCTTCAAGACCTGCCGATGCTGAAAGATGCGAACGTGTTGGTTGATATCTCGACCCACGACGACGCAGGAGTTTATCGCCTAGATGATCAACGGGCTTTGGTTGTGACCACTGACTTTTTTCCACCCATGTGTTCTGATGCCTATGAGTTTGGACAAATTGCAGCGGCAAACTCTTTGAGTGATGTTTACGCAATGGGAGCAACGCCTCTTTTGGTGTTGAACCTTAATATGTTCCCCTCGCAAAAGATCCCATTGGAGATTTTGCGTGATATTCTGCAAGGCGGCACCGAAAAAGTCGCTGAGGCTGGCGCTTTTGTTATGGGTGGACACACCATAGAGGATGACGTGCCCAAATATGGGCTTGCGGTTGTGGGTATGGCTCACCCTGATCGCCTAATAACTAATAGTGGAGTGAAGGTTGGGCAAAAACTAGTTCTCACAAAACCTCTCGGAGTGGGCGTTGCGCTCGCTGCTCACCGCATGGGAATGATCTCAAAGGAGGTGCACCAAGAGGTGCTAGAGAGCATGAAGCTGCTAAATAAAGAAGGCGCACAGCTAATGATGCGCTATGGGGTTAGAGGAGGCACGGATGTAACAGGTTTTGGGCTCTTGGGGCATTCGCTCAAGATGGCGCAAGGGGCAGATTGTACAGTGCGCATAGACTCCGGCTCGGTGCCACTCTTTGATGAGGTTGAGGCGCTCTTGGAGGATGGATGTATCCCTGGGGCGGCGTTTCGCAACCTAGAGTATATCAGTGATTCGATTCTGGTGAATGATAGTGTGAGCTTGGCTCGCAAGATGGCATTGTGCGATGCTCAAACTTCGGGTGGGCTGCTAATGGCGGTCGATGCCCATTGTGCACAAGAGCTAGTTGATGAGTTGCGAGAGAAAACGCCTCACTCTACAGCTGCTATTGTTGGCGAGGTTACCCCTCGATCAGACTATTGGTTGGAGGTTTATTAGAGAAATCTTCACCGAAAGCCCTCTTTTTCACGTCGTAGAATCCATAAAAATAAATTTGGAGAATAAATTAATTTAGCATATATTTGCAAACATGAATACAAGCAGATCACAATATTCGCCTTTTTATTACTTTTATTATTATTGCAATAATAGAGGCTAATTCTTGTGTGTATATATGTGAAATCAGAAAAGATATAGAAACTAAAATCGAGAGGCCTCTTTACGAAAACGTGAAGAGGTTTTTTTATGAAAATTATTAAAAATATGAGAAAATGGACAGTGGCCGATAGGTTGAAAAATGTTGGAGAGTATTATTTTTCTAAAAAACTAGCTCAAGTAGCGCAAATGAGAGCCGAGGGTGCGGATATAATTAGCCTTGGTATTGGCAGCCCCGATGGTGCTCCTGATCCAAAAGTGGTGGAAAGACTCACTCAAGAAGCACAAAAACCCGATGCTCACGGCTATACCAATTATAAAGGTGAACCAGAGCTAATGGAAGCAGTGGCACAGTGGTATAAGACCTATTATGGCGTTACCCTTGACCCGTCTTCACAGATTCTCTCGCTCTTTGGAAGTAAAGAGGGTTTGAGCCATATTATGCAGAGCTATATCAACGCAGGCGATAAGGTTTTAGTACCCAACCCTGGCTATCCAGCCTATGCTGCTACGGTAGAATTGGCAGGTGGAGTATTGGTTGAGTATCCTCTGACGGCTGAGAATGACTGGATGCCACAACTCGATAAAATCGATACTGAGGGCGTAAAGGTGATGGTGGCAAACTATCCCAATATGCCAACAGGCAAACGCCCAACCAAAGAGCTATTCCAATCTCTTGTAGATTTTGCTCACACTCATGGCATATTGTTGGTACACGACAATCCTTATAGCTTTATTCGCAACCCAGAGCCTATGTCTATTTTGAGCGTAGAGGGTGCCCATCAGTGTTGTGTTGAGCTAAACTCACTGAGTAAGAGCCATAACATGGCAGGATGGAGAGTTGGTTTTATGATGGGGTGTCCTGATGTGATTAGCACTGTGTTGCGCTATAAAAGTAACCTGAATAACTCAAAATCTTTGCCCATGCAACGAGCCTCTGCGACAGCCCTATCATTGGGAGATGAGTGGTATGATGAGTTGAATAAGATATACCAAGAGCGTGAGGTGGTGGCACGGCAGATCTTTGATCGATTGGGAGTGTGCTATCAAAGCGAGCAATCAGGACTTTTCCTTTGGGGGCAATTACCCCAAGGAGCTGGCGATTGCTATGAGTTTTGTGATAGACTCCTGCACGATTACCATATTTTTATGACCCCTGGGGGAATATTTGGCGACCAAGGCAATAACTTTGTGAGAATTTCTCTTTGTGCGCCATTAGAAAAATTAAATGAGGTGTTGGAGCGTTTAAAAGATTTTAAATAATGATAGATCAAATAACAATTATAGGAGTCGGTTTGATGGGTGGCTCGCTTGCTATTGCTCTGAGAGAGAGAGGCTTGGCGAGAAAAATCGTTGGGGTAGAGCAGAATGATAATCACCAAAAGGTAGCACTAGAGAAAGGCCTAGTGGATGAGTTTATGGAGCTGGACGAGGCGCTAATAAAAAGCGACTTGGTGATAATTGCCACCCCCGTGAGCTATATTCCAATGCTGGCGGTAAAAATTCTTAATCGCATCTATAGTGGCGGACTAAATTGCACAGTGATGGATATGGGGTCGACCAAGGGCGAACTTAACGAGGCTATCTGTATGCACCCTGCGCGAGGTCGTTTTGTGGCGACTCACCCTATGTGGGGAACTGAATTTTCGGGGCCAGAGGCTGCAGTGTCAGGAGCTTTTGAAGGAGCAACGGCAGTGATATGCTCGCCCGAGGAATCAGATGATGATTCAGTGGCAATGGTTGAGAATTTATATAGAGCTATGGGGATGAAACTCATCGATATGCAGAGCGAACAACACGATCTTCACGCTGCCTATGTGAGCCACATATCACACATTACCAGTTTCGCACTTGCACTCACTGTCTTGGAGAAAGAGCGAGAACAACAAGCGATTTTCGACATGGCTGGTGGCGGTTTTAAGAGTACGGTGCGCCTTGCCAATAGTTCTGCCTCGATGTGGGTTCCAATTATTATGGAAAACAAATATAATGTGTTGGATGTACTCAGAGAAAATATCCACCAACTTCAGATCCTCAGAAAACTAATAGAAAAAGACGATGCTCAAGGGCTTAAATCTGCCATCGAAAGAGCAAACGAAATACGAAAAATTGTAAACATGGGGTGCTAATTTATCCCAATAAACAGAAATTAAATCAAAAAAAATATGAAAAATCTATTCACCAATCAACGCCCCTTGATTATCTCAGGCCCATGTAGTGCTGAGACCCAAGAACAAGTACTTACAACTGCTCGTGATCTAGCCGCAACAGGCAAAGTTCAGGTCCTTAGAGCAGGAATCTGGAAACCTCGCACCAAGCCCGGAGGGTTCGAAGGCGTTGGTGAAGTGGGCCTAGAGTGGCTCAATCAAGCTAAAAAAGAAACAGGGCTACTAATTGCCACCGAGGTTGCAAATGCATCTCACGTCGAACTTGCGCTCAAGCACGGAGTGGATTTATTGTGGATCGGTGCACGTACAACTGTTAATCCATTTTCGGTTCAAGAAATTGCTGACTCGCTTCGAGGCGTCGATGTTCCGGTATTGGTAAAAAATCCTATGAACCCAGATATAGATCTATGGTGTGGAGCGATCGAGAGACTATCGAAAGTTGGTCTAAGCCAAGTGGGATTGATCCACCGTGGCTTTAGTAACTTTGGAGTACACGAATATCGTAATACTCCGATGTGGCACCTTGCAGCCGAAATGAGGATACGCATGGGAGATGTACCCATGATTTGCGATCCGAGCCACATTGCTGGAAAACGTGAACCTCTTTTGGAAATATCACAACAAGCAGCCGATATGAACTTCGATGGTCTGATAATCGAGAGCCACTGCAATCCCGCAGAAGCGTGGAGCGATGCTGCTCAGCAGGTGACCCCACAGTGTTTGGTGAGCGATGTTTTAGATCACTTGGTGTGGCGTTCTGAGAATGTTGATATTGCAGAATACTCTTCGACTCTGGCGGTTTTGCGTAGCCAGATAGACCATTTTGATGGAGAGATTTTTAAACTCCTAGGAAAACGCATGGCGGTGTCTCAACGAATAGGCGAGGTCAAAAAAGAGAATGGAGTGACAGTACTCCAAACCAAGCGCTGGGATTATATCGTTCATCGCATCCTCTCTCGCAGTGAAGAGCTAGGACTCAGTGAGCAATTCCTAACTATGCTCCTGGGGGCGATTCACCAAGAATCTATCGCTCGTCAAAATCGTGTGATGGGCGAGGAGAGCCTCTAGCGAGCCTTTGTTGTTCGACCAATCAATATAAAACCTGCAATAATAAGAGCAAAAGCCACTGGGTCATGCCATGTGGGATATTGCACTTTTAGGACCATTGCGATGAGTGTACCCACGATGGGCATAAAGTAGAAATAACTGCCTCTGACCAGTGGAGATATATATCTGAGAGCTACGATATTTAGAATGTTTGCTCCCACTCCAACCACAACACAGGTGACAATCAAGTACCATAAAGTCTCCCAACTAGGGAGACTTTTTAGTAGGGGTGCCTCTATGAGTTCTTTTGCTCCAAAAGGAATTGAAAAGATCACACCCCACACTGAGAGTCGTTTCATAAGGGTGATGGCTGGAACTTTTGTACTCAAGGGTGCGATTCCAATTGTGTAGATTGCAACAATGAGAGTCGAGATAAAAATCATAACTCCACCCATAAAGGTGCTGTTGGTCACACTAGCGTTGTAGGGTGTGAGCGATGCGAAAACCACACCGATTAGACCTAGTATTAGTCCAGCAATTTTCTGCCAACTTCTTTTTTGAGTGTGCATTATTAGCCCTATCAAAAGTATCATAAAAGGGATAAACGAACGAATCACTGCTATGTCAATTGGTTCGGTTCTGCTCATTCCAGCATAATATAACAACAGCTGAGCGCTAAAACCCATCACTCCCAAAAATGCTATTTTTCTGTT
>CAYJLL010000040.1:0-12222 GCA_964370955.1 uncultured Rikenellaceae bacterium
GGTCGCAAAGGCGGCACTATTGATATATCTCACGAGCGTCTGTATCCAGACATTAAGCGTGACGGACGCATAGGGAACCACCTCAAGTCGGGTGATCTGATGATGGTCCAAATCGCCAAAGAACCCATATCGACCAAGGGGCCACGCCTGAGCGGTGATATATCACTGCCAGGTAGACACCTAGTGCTCATCCCCTTTACAAACAAAATACATATATCCCAAAAAGTCAAAAGCAACTCCGAGCGCAAGCGTCTAAGGACTATTGTCGAGACTATGTTGCCTAAGAACTTTGGAGCCATCGTGCGCACTGCCGCTCAGGGAAAAGATCAGATTGATATCGAGAATGATATTACGGATCTTCTGGGTAAATGGTCTACGGTGATGAGCAACCTTCGCATGGCACAGGCGCCCTGCAAACTACTGGGAGAGGAGAACCGCACGACAACCATCCTTCGTGATCTTTTGAACGATTCGTTTACGGCTATTCACACCGACAACGAGGCTATTTATAATGAAGTGCGTGACTATATCTCAGCGATCGAGCCAGATGCTGAGAAAATCGTAAAGATGTATCGTGGCACTGTGCCAATTTTCGATAACTTCGATGTTACCAAGCAGATTAAGCAAAACTTCGGTAAGACTGTGCCTTTCAAGCGTGGAGCTTATCTTATTGTAGAGCATACCGAGGCGCTGCACGTTATTGACGTGAACAGCGGTCGTCGCAGTAAGAGCGACGAGAATCAAGAGCAAAATGCATTGGAGGTAAACCTGAATGCAGTCTCTGAGGTGGCACGCCAGCTAAGACTCAAGGATATGGGAGGTATTATTGTGATCGACTTTATCGACCTTCACAATGCTGCCAATCGCAACACAGTACTAAAGGCGATGGAACAGGCGATGAGCACTGACCGCGCTAAACATACCATCCTGCCGCTGACGAAATTTGGTCTGATGCAGATTACTCGCCAGAGAGTTCGCCCCGAGCGTAAGATTTCGATCAACGAGGTGTGTCCAACCTGTCGAGGTACAGGTGAGATTAGCCCAACGATACTGCTCGACCAGCAGATCGAGAATCAGATTGCTTATTTCACTCGTGAAAAGCACCTGAAAATCCTAAAGCTTCACCTCCACCCCTATGTGGCGTCTTATTTGACAAAGGGCTTGTTGAGCATACGCAGACGATGGGCTTTGAAGTATAGAATCTCACTGAAGATCATACCTAACGATTCGCTGGGGATGATAGACTTTAAGTTCTATAATTCCATAGGCGATGAGCTTAAAGAGGCATAACACTCCAAAAACACCTAAAAGCAATGAATGATAATCAAATAAAAACAGAGATTGACGTTGAAATAAGCGCAGAGGTAGCAGAGGGTTGCTATTCTAATCTTACGATTGTTTCGCATTCTACATCGGAGTTCGTGATGGATTTTGTGCGTATGATGCCAGGATTGGAGAAATCCAAAGTTCATAGCCGCATCATAATGACTCCAGAACACACCAAGCGTTTGATGTTGACGCTTCAGGAGAATGTCTCTCGCTATGAGAGTATGCTTGGAGAAATAGAACTTCGTGCTCCTGAGGATCCAGTTATTAAAGGATTTGGCGGCGGGCTAGAATCATAAATGAGATCTTAATTTTATCAATCTCATATAGATAAACAAAAAGAGGATGGTTGTAGAACCGTCCTCTTTTTTTTGTATATCATCGCTTGTGCTACATCTGACACCTTTTAATAATATTATCCGCATCCTTGATGGAATGTTTGAGCCACCTCAAAAGCAGGGCTTCCCTTTCGGCTTGCTCTAGCTGCCACAGCGAAGGCTCGCCTTGGCGAAGGCGCACTGTGAGGTCTTGGGTAATGATGGCTGCCGAAACCGATACATTCAGGCTCTCGGCAAATCCGCTCATAGGAATATATAATGCCTCGTCTGCTTCCTCTAGCAACCACTCGCTGATGCCCGTTTTTTCTGTGCCCATAAAGATTGCAAAAGGCGAACTCTCAACATCAAACTCCTGCAAAGTTGTTGCAGCCTCGCGTGGGGTTGTCGCCACTATACGATAGCCCTCTTCTCGAAGATGCTTAACCAGAGATTGGGTTGATTCCCATCTGTTTATATCTATCCATTGATCGGTGCCACGCACTATGTTTTGAGAGGGACGAAAATGGCTGTTACTCTCCACCACATGAATCTGTTGAAGCCCGAAAGCCTCGGCGCTGCGTATGGTTGCGCTTGCATTGTGAGTGTAGAAAGTGTCCTCTAAACACATTAACATTCGCTTGGTGCGAAGTTCTGTGCGGCTACGAAGTTTTTCAAATCTCTCAGCGGATGTAAACTCTCTGAGGAGTTCGATTTGGGCTAAAACCTGCTCTCTATCTATATTTAACTTTGTCATCTTCCATCATCTTTAGGTAACTCTCATAGCGACAGGGGTGAATCTCGCCACGCTCTAGGGCGTCGACCACAGCACACTTCGGCTCGTGGGTATGCGAGCAGTTGTGGAACTGACAATCGGGTGCAAAGCGCATCAAATCAGGGAACGAACGATAGAGTTCCTCGGGCTTTAGATCCACCAAACCAAATCCCTTAACCCCTGGGGTGTCTATCAAGAAACCATCGCCAAAGGGAAATATTTCCGAGAAAGTGGTGGTGTGCTTGCCCTTGAGGTGTGAGGCAGATATGTCGCCCGTTTTCGCCTTGATTGAAGGGTCGATGGCGTTGATAAGTGTTGATTTCCCCACTCCTGAATTTCCCGTAAATAGCACAGTGCGTCCCGAGATCTCTTCTTTGAGTTCATCCACCCCCTCGCCCGTGAGAGCCGACACTCTTAGGACCTCATAGCCGGCCATGGTGTAGATCTCGCTGAGATAGTCCTCGGCCTCCACCACATCACACTTATTGATGATGATGGTCGCAGGAACAGAATACAGCTCGGCATTCACCAAAACCCTGTCAATAAACTCAGGAGAGGTTTGCGGGAAACTCACCGTTGTCACGATATACACCCTATCAATGTTAGATGCCAAAATATGACTCTCTTTTGAGAGATTACTCGAGCGGCGTATGATGTAATTTGTGCGTGGAGCGATGGTGTCGATTACCATTTCATCCCCCTCGCCTCGTGTTGTGACCCTATCGCCCACCACCACAGGGTTGGTCGAGCGTGAGCCTTTTAGGCGCAGAGAACCCCTCAGGCGTGCTTTTTGATGCTCGCCAGTTTCCATATCCAGCAGTTCATACCAACTGCCAGTGCTTTTAGTTACGATTTTCATAGCAACAAAATTACAAAAAACTTTGGTATTTCAATAATTTAGCTTTACCTTTGCACCTCAAAACCAATTTAATAATCAAATTTTTCTAACAAAATGAATCGTTACGAAACCGTTTTCATTGCTACTCCAGTGTTGAGCGAAACGCAACTCGCTGAGATGGTTAGCAAATTCCAAGGCATCATTGCTGAGAGCGGCGGGACAGTAGAGCACACTGAGCAGTGGGGTCTAAAAAAACTCGCCTATCCAATCGAAAAAAAATCAACTGGCTACTACTTCCTTTTGGAGTTTACTGCGCCTAATGGTACTATCATCGAGAAACTAGAGACAGGCTACCGCCGTGATGAGCGCGTTATCCGCTTCTTGACTTTCTCTCTAGACAAAGATGCAGCTGCTTGGGCAGAGAAGCGTCGCGTTAAACTTTCTAACAAAACTAACGAATAATACAACCATGGCACAACAATCAGAACTACGTTACCTGAACCCAGTGTCGGTTGAGGTGAAAAAGAAAAAATACTGCCGTTTCAAAAAATCAGGCATTAAGTATATCGACTACAAAGACGCAGAATTCCTTAAGAAATTCTTGAACGAGCAAGGTAAAATTCTTCCTCGCCGTCTAACAGGAACTTCTCAGAAGTACCAAAAGAAAGTGGCTCAGGCCGTTAAGCGTGCTCGTCACCTTGCCCTATTGCCATATGTTACTGACCTAATGAAATAGGAGATATAAGAAAAATGGAAATCATACTAAAACAAGATGTCGAGACTCTCGGCTATAAAGACGAAATCGTAAACGTTAAACCAGGTTACGCTAACAACTTCCTAATTCCTCAAGGTATCGCAACTGCGGCTACTGCGTCGGCTAAGAAAGTATTGGCAGAGAATCTTCGCCAGCGTGCGCACAAAGAAGCTAAAATTACTTCTGATGCTCAAACTGTTGCAGACAAACTATCAGCTATGACAGTTTCTATCGCAGTTAAGGCTAACGAGGATGGCAAAATCTTTGGTTCTATCACTACTTCTGATGTTGCTGAGGCTATCGCTAAGCAAGGTATGGAGGTTGACAAGCGCAACGTGAAGATCGCCTCTATCAAAGAGCTTGGTCAGTACACTGCAACTGTAAAACTTTACAAAGAAATCGCAGGCGAGGTAACTGTAGTAGTTACTGCTGAGGCTGCTGAGTAATTCTTTGTCTGATTGACCTTTAGACTCGGGTTTTTGCCCACTAAGGTTAAGACGATTAATATTAAAACCTGCAATCTATTAATTTAGATTGCAGGTTTTTTTTGTGCGCCATTCTCCGTGGCACAGAGGCGGATGTGAACTTTTTATTCCCAAGTGTTTGCGTTCAACCTCTCGTTGTCTGATGAATGTGCTCTTAAGTGGAGAGGTTGCATGTGGATTTTGCTAAAAACTCATAAAAAACATTGAGGATTATAGCTAGAAATTTTATACCTTTGTGCTTTATTGTACCACATAGGCAAAATCGTTTAAAAATAGCTAAAAACAAAATGGCTGAACAAAAAAAAATCAAAAGTGCGCTAATCTCTGTATTCTACAAAGATGGGCTGGATCGTATTGTTAAAGAACTAGACAAAAATGGCGTTCAAATATATTCTACAGGCGGAACGCAGACCTTCATCGAGTCGTTGGGGGTGAAAGCGAATGCTGTAGAAAACCTAACTTCTTACCCATCTATTTTGGGTGGTCGTGTGAAAACTTTGCACCCAAAGGTGTTCGGTGGTATTTTGGCTCGCCGTGAGAATGCGCAAGACTTGGAGCAATTGGCTCAATATGAGATTCCCGAAATTGACCTTGTGATCGTTGATTTGTATCCTTTCGAGCAGACTCTATCTAGCGGTGCTCCAGAGCAAGATATTATCGAGAAAATAGATATCGGAGGTATCTCGCTTATTCGAGGGGCTGCAAAGAATTTCAAAGATGTTGTGATCGTACCTTCGGTTGATCAATATGATGAACTTTTCGATATTATCAGCGAGCAAAACTGTTCGACCACTCTTGAGCAGCGTCGCAGATTTGCTGCACACGCTTTCAACACTTCTTCGCACTATGATACTGCGATCTTTAATTTCTTCAACCAAACAGAAAATATCGAGTCGTTTAAAGTAGCACAGACCAAGTCGACTCCTTTGCGTTATGGAGAGAACCCTCACCAAAAGGCGGCTTTCTATGGCGACCTGGATGCGGTGTTCACTAAGCTTAACGGTAAAGAGATTTCATATAACAACCTGCTAGATATAGATGCAGCGTTGAACCTTATTGCAGAGTTTAGCGAGCCTACTTTCGCTATACTTAAGCACAATAACGCCTGTGGTGTAGCTTCACGCTCGACTCTTTTGGAGGCGTGGACCGATGCTTTGGCTGGCGACCCTATCTCAGCCTTTGGCGGAGTGTTGGTGGCAAACCGCGAGGTGGATGTCGAGACTGCTGAGCAGATCAATAAATTGTTCTTTGAGGTTATCCTCGCTCCTTCGTACACCACTGGCGCGCTTGAGCTTCTTAAGTCGAAGAAAAATCGTATTATCTTGGTGACTAAAGAGCGAACAATGGCAGGGCAAAACTTCCGTTCTCTTCTTGGAGGTGTTGCTGTTCAGGAGCGTGACTCTAAGCTAGGAGGTGTTGATACTGAGATGGTGACCGTAACTCAAAAAGAGATTAGCGAGCAGCAAAAGCAGGACTTGATCTTCGCAAACGCAATTGTTAAGAACTCGAAGAGTAATGCAATTGTTTTGGCTAAAAATGGACAACTGTTGGCAAGTGGCGTTGGTCAAACCTCGCGAGTTGATGCGCTTATGCAGGCAATTAGTAAAGCAAAGACCTTTGGTTTTGACCTCAATGGAGCAGTGATGGCATCAGATGCTTTCTTCCCATTTGCTGACTGTGTTGAGATTGCACGTGGCGAATGCGTTATGGCGGTCATTCAACCAGGTGGATCTATCAACGATAAACTCTCGATTGAGTATTGCGACAACAACTCAATGGCTATGGTGACAACCTCAATGCGTCACTTCAAACACTAGTATTTACATTTTTGGGTGCGCCAGAGGGCGGCTTAAAAAATAAAGATAATAATATCTATGAAACTTTTTTCAATGCTCACTCAAGAGCTAGCGATGGATTTGGGTACGGCAAATACCCTGATTATCTATAACGATAAGATCGTGGTGGATGAGCCTTCTATCGTTGCCATCGACCAGCAAACTGGTAAAGTAGTGGCTATTGGTAGTAAGGCTCGCAGTATGCAGGGTCGTACTCACCAAAACATTCGCACTATTCGCCCATTGCGTGATGGGGTTATTGCTGATTATACAGCGGCAGAGATGATGATTCGAGGAATGATCAAGATGATCAAATCTCGCTCTAAATTATTCTCTCCATCTCTTCGCATGGTGATTTGTATCCCATCGGGCTCAACTAACGTTGATATTCGCACGGTGCGTGATTCAGCTGAACATTCAGGCGGACGTGAAGTGTTTATGATCTACGAACCTATGGCAGCAGCCCTAGGTATTGGTCTTGATGTGGAGGCGCCAGAGGGAAATATGGTGATCGACATCGGAGGTGGTACCTCTGAGGTAGCGGTTATCTCACTTGGGGGTATCGTGTGTAATGAGTCTATCAATGTAGCGGGTGATGTTTTCACCGAAGATATTCAGAGCTATATGCGCACCCAACACAACTTGAGAGTTGGAGAACGTACGGCTGAGGAGATTAAGATCGCGGTTGGTGCTGCGGTTGAAAAACTCGACAATCCACCAGAGGATTTCATTGTGCGTGGACCAAACATCATCACAGCACTTCCTTTGGAGATACCTGTGTCGTATCGCGAGATCTACCAAGCGCTAGATAAATCACTGATGAAACTAGATGCCGCTATCCTCAAGGTGCTTGAGAAAATTCCACCTGAACTCTATTCAGATATTGTTCGTAATGGAATTTATCTTGCAGGTGGTGGTGCTCTATTGAGAGGCCTAGATAAACGCTTGCAACAGAAGACTCGTATTCCTTTCCACGTTGCCGAAGATCCACTACGTGCAATCGCTCGTGGAACGGGTATCGCGCTGAAGAATATTGATAAATTCTCGTTCTTGATGCGCTAGAGCCTCGCAGTCCTTGAAATTATTATAAATCCTTAAATTATAGACTACGCTCGGGATAAATAAAAAATGTTAAAACTACTGCTGCTGATAAAGCGACTACATTTAGTGCTACTCTTTCTGATTTTTGAAGGAGTGGCTCTTTATTTTTTCTCTCAAAGCACTCCCCACACTCGGGCAGTTAGCTCTGGGATCACAAGCGAAGTGACCGCCTATTTCAATGAGAAATTCTCGGGTGTGGCGGACTATTTCGCACTGGAGGAGCTCAACGAGGAATTGATGGCACAAAATGCTATGCTGTTAAAGCAAATCTCTGGGTTTGTGGCGATGGATTCACTTGGAGGTGTAAGTGATTCTCTTCCTGCGTTTTTCGCTCCCATGGATGTCGATACAATAATCCCCGCAAGAGTGATCCGAAATACCTACGGACGAAGAGATAATTTTATCACCCTCGACAAAGGAACTCGAGATGGGATGAGCCCCGATATGGCGCTTTTCAATGCCCAAGGGATCATTGGCTATACGCTTTATTGTTCATCAAACTACACTGTTGCACTCTCGGTGTTGAGTGCTAGCGATTTCAAAGTTGGGGGTAGATTGCTGGGGACAGAGTTTGCTGGTTTGGTCTCGTGGGATGGAGGTTCTTATCGCGAGATGGATATAATCGAGGTACCTAAATATGCAGACTTGAAAGAGGGCGATACGGTTGTGACTCAGTTCTCGAATATCTTTCCAGACAATCTCCCCATCGGAAGAGTGGTGGAGTTTGAACCCTCGCAAGATATTTTCTATACAGCTCGATTGGAACTCTTTGCCGATATGAGCACACTGCGCAACATCTATGCAGTGAGACTTCTCGGACAAAACGAACGAGCCGAACTGGAAGCGAAACTTGATGAGTAATCATTGATAGAACGAGAAATGAGGCGAAAATAAATTAAATTTAGATGCAAAAAATATTAGTATATATCGGAAGTTTTCTTTTGCTGCTTGTGCTGCAAGAGTATATCCTATTGCCCTTGTCGCAGAGCAACTATTTTGTGTTGTTTCTCTACCCTATGGTGCTAATCACCATGGATATACACACGCCAGGGTGGGTGGTGATGCTCTTTGCACTGTTTTGTGGAACTGCGGCTGACGTGATGGATGCAGGAGGTGGAATCTTTACAGCCTCGATACTACCCATCGCGCTGCTGCGAATGCCCTTGATGCGAGGGATTTTCGGTCGAGAACTCGTTTATAAGGGTGGAGCAGTGAGCAGTAGAAGAGTTGAGAGTGGGAATTTCCTGTTTTTCACTTTCTTGTGTATGCTGCTATGGTACATGATGTTCTATGTGTTGCATGAAATGGGAGCATATAGTGTGATGACCTTTGTGCGTGTTGTACTGAGTTCAATCATTTCAACCATCATAATATTCCTGCTGCAACTTCCGTTTAACCAAAACAGTAAATCTTAATCCTATCCCCTTTACAATTATACCATAGCCAATGAATCAAAAAGTCCATAGTGTGCGTTTTAGTGTGCTAACCATCTCCTTGGTGGTAGTAATTCTTGTGCTCGTGGGTAGGCTTTTCTATCTTCAGGTGATTGATAGTAAATATGTTCAATCGGCTCGCAATAATGTTTTGCGCTATCAGGTGCAGCACCCACCTCGTGGAGAGGTGTTGGATCGTAATGGAGAGTATTTGATCCAGAGTAAAGAGAGCTACGATTTGATGATGGTGGCGCGCGATGTTGAACCTTTCGACACCGCTGCTTTTGCCCAAAGACTAGGGGTTACTAAAGAAGATTTTATCGATAAATTTAATCGAGCGCGAAGAATATCAACACGTAAACCCACTGTTGTCTATAAGCAGCTTTCCAAGGAGGTGAAACTGCGCCTAGATGAGAGAGGCGTTAAAGGCTTTTATACCCTATATCGCACCGTAAGAAGTTACCCTCGAAAGATGGCTGGCAATCTCTTGGGCTATGTGGGTGAGGTTAACCAGCGTGCCATCGACAGAGATAATTATTATGAGGCAGGCGACTACATAGGCCTGAGTGGTATAGAGAGCGCATATGAGAAATTACTGCGAGGTCAAAAAGGCGTTAAGGTTGAGATGGTCGATGCCTTTGGTATGCCCCAAGGGTCTTATGGCGATGGGATCTACGATTCGATGGCAGTCCATGGAGCACAACTCACATCGACTCTCGATGGTGAACTCCAACAGCTTGCCGAAGAACTCCTTCAAGGGAAAATCGGTAGTTGTGTGGCAATTGAACCTTCCACTGGTGAGATTTTGGTGATGGCAAGTAGCCCGAGCTATGATCCCGACATGCTCATTGGTAAGGAACGTGGAAATAACTATGCTCGTATGTCTTTGGATAATACTCGCCCACTGTTTAATCGAGCAGTGATGGCAAAGTATCCTCCAGGGTCGACTTTTAAGATGGTTACAGGTCTTATTGGACTGCAAGAGGGAGTGGTTACTCCTCAGACCGATTATTCGTGTCACGGAGGCTATTTCGTTGGACGAGGTTTGGCGTGTCACGCTCACTCTTCGCCCGTTGATATGTATCAGGCAATAGCTACATCGTGTAATACTTATTTTTGTCATGTGTTTCGCGATATAATCGATTCTAGAGCTAATGCCAAGAGTCGTGATGAGGCTTTTGATAGATGGCGTGAGTATGTGATGAGTTTCGGCTTTGGCCGCAAACTAGGTAGCGATTTCTTGGGAGAACTAAGCGGATATGTCCCTGATGCGGCCTTCTACAACCGCACATATCGTGGTTCGTGGAACTCATTGACAACCATTTCCCTCTCCATCGGGCAGGGTGAGCTAGGGACAACCCCTCTACAGATGGCAAACCTTGCAGCCATACTTGCCAATCGTGGTTATTATTATATTCCTCACGTTGTTAAGAAAATTGAGGGGCAAGAATCAATCGATCCTAAATTCTTGGAACGCAACTACACTATGGTCGATACCAAACACTTTGAGGATGTAGTTCAGGGTATGTACGATGCTATGCACGTGCCAGGAGGTACGGGTTATTATGTGAATCTACCGGGGCTAGAGATGTGTGGTAAGACGGGAACAGCCGAGAACCCTGGCGTCGATCACTCGGTGTTTATTAGCTTTGCTCCCAAGGACGACCCGAAGATCGCAGTGGCAGTCTACGTTGAGCATGGACGTTTTGGAGCATCTGCCGCAGGGCCAATAGCCTCGCTTCTGATGGAGCAATACCTCACCGACACCATCACACGAACCGACATGGTTCAACGATATAAAGACCTAAAAATTAATTACAACAACTACAACCTTCGATAGACTATGAACCCAAGTGGATTTTCAAGAGACAGTGTGCGCAGCAGGATTGATTGGAAAACAATTCTGGTGTATGTGCTGCTGTTGTGTATCGGTTGGGTGAGTATTTATTCGGCAGGTTGGGATCCAACCCAAAGCGAAGGCTTTAGTTTTGGAGCCTCCTATGGCCGCCAATTAATATGGATAGCTCTTAGTGGTTTTACGGCATTGGTAATCACGCTTTCAAGCTCTAAGTATTGGCATATGTTCTCCTATCCATTCTATGGGCTTATGCTAGCGATAGTGTTTGTGGTGCCTTTCTTTGCGAGGGAGGTTAATGGAGCAAACTCATGGTTAGATTTGGGTGCTGGAGTGAGAGTCCAGCCCTCAGAGTTTCTAAAGATAGCTACCGCACTGGCTCTAGCGCGCTTTATGAGCTCCTATAGCTTTGATATACGTTCCTCGAACTCGCTCTTCTATGTGGGTTTGATAGTTTTTGTGCCTATTCTTTTGGTGTTGCTCCAAAACGACACAGGGTCGGCTTTGGTCTTTGGCGCATTCTTCATTATGCTCTATCGCGAGGGGCTGGGCAAAGTGCTCTATATTGTGGGAGGAGTGATGATAGCACTGTTTTTATTCTCCTTTATCTTAGAACCCCTTCTGATTCTTTTGATACTATTTTTCGGGATCTTTATGGTCTATATGTTCCGAGGAGGAAATCCAAGAATTTTGGTGGGCTACTGGGGTTTGACTCTAGGGCTTACGCTCACTTTAATGCTAGTGGATTTTTATTTTGGGTGGGATTTTAGCAACTATAGCCTCAGCTTGATTGCTATATCTCTGTCGAGTCTCTACCTTGTGCACTATACGGCTCTTAGCAAGGATTACCGAATTATAAAATACCTAATACTATTTGGAGCAGCAGTAGTTTTTACGCAGTTCATAGATTTTGCTTTCGAAAATATCCTGCAACAACATCAACAAAACCGCATACTTGATATGTTGGGTATTGTGAGTGACCCCAAGAATTTGAGCTATAATGTGATTCAAAGTAAGATTGCTATCGGCTCGGGTGGTTTTTGGGGAAAAGGTTTCTTGGAGGGAACACAGAATAAATTTAGTTTTATCCCCGAAGAGAGCACCGACTTTATATTCTGCACTGTTGGCGAAGAACATGGTTTTATAGGTTCGCTTATTGTGGTGGTGCTCTATGGACTCTTGATCTATCGAGTGATGCGCATGGGAGAGAGGCAGGTCGAACCTTTTGCTAGGGTTTATTGCTACTGTGTGGCAGGTATATTCTTCATGCACTTCTTTATCAATATCGCCATGACCATAGGGCTTTTTCCAGTGGTGGGTATCCCTTTGCCGTTTTTGAGCTATGGAGGCTCTTCGCTTATAGCCTTTACGGTTCTGCTGTTTATTGCTATCCGTCTGGATAGTGTGCAGGTAGAAAACTAGTCCTATCCTTATATCTAAATTTAAATATCGAAATATACATGGAAACACTACGCAGCCGTTTTCTTAAAAACGTGGGACAGACAT
>CAYJLL010000041.1:0-1556 GCA_964370955.1 uncultured Rikenellaceae bacterium
ATATGATGCTTGATTCAGGAGCCCGTGGTTCTAAGGAGCAGATTCGTCAGCTCTCGGGAATGCGTGGTCTGATGGCTAAGCCTCAGAAGTCGGGAGTCGAGGGAGGTCAGCAGGTTATCGAGAACCCTATCCTTTCGAACTTTAAGGAGGGTCTATCGGTATTGGAGTACTTTATCTCTACCCACGGTGCTCGTAAGGGTCTTGCGGATACGGCACTTAAGACTGCCGATGCGGGTTATTTGACTCGTCGTCTGGTAGACGTTGCCCAAGACGTTATTATCAACGAGGAGGATTGCGGAACACTTCGTGGTCTTTCGGCTGTGGCTATCAAGCGCAACGAAGAGGTGGTTCAATCACTTGAGGAGCGCATCCTTGGCCGTTCGAGCGTGATCGACATCTATCACCCATCAACTCGCGAATTGATTTGCGAGGCGGGAGAGGAGATCACCGAAGATGTTGCACTTGCAATCGACAAGGCAGGCATTGAGACTGTTGAGATTCGCTCAGTACTTACTTGCGAGAGCAAGAAAGGTGTTTGTGCTAAGTGTTACGGTCGCAACCTATCTACGGGCCGCATGGTTCAGCGTGGTGAGGTTGTGGGTGTTATCGCTGCACAGTCTATCGGTGAGCCAGGTACTCAGCTTACACTTCGTACTTTCCACGTCGGTGGTGTTGCGGGGGGTATGGCCGCTTCGAACAACTTGGTTGCTCGCCATGATGGTATCGTTAAGTTTGAGGAAATGCGTGCTGTTGAGAAAGTCGATGATCTTGGTCGCACAGTTGACCTAGTTATCTCTCGTCTAACCGAGATTAACATCGTTGACCCAGAAACTGGCGCTGTTCTTTACACTAACAACATTCCTTATGGTTCGACTCTTTACTTCAAAGAGGGCTCTTCTATCAAGAAAGGCGATATGATCTGTGAATGGGATCTTTACAACGCTGTTGTTATCACCGAGTTTGGCGGAAAAGTAGCCTTCGAACACGTTGAAGAAGGTATCACCTACCGTGAGGAATCTGACGAAACTACTGGTTATCGTGAGAAGGTGGTTATCGAGAGTAAGGATAAGAACAAAAACCCATCTATCCATATCCTTGATGCCGCAGGCAATACTATCAAGACTTATAACCTTCCTGTGGGTGCTCACATCTCTGTGGACGAAGCACAAGCGGTTACAGCAGGTGAGATCCTAATGAAGATCCCACGTGCGGTAGGTAAAGCAGGCGATATCACCGGAGGTCTTCCTCGTGTGACTGAGCTATTCGAGGCACGTAACCCATCTAACCCAGCTGTTGTCTCTGAGATCGACGGTGAGGTAACTATGGGTAAGATCAAGCGTGGTAACCGTGAGCTTATTGTTACGGCAAGAACTGGCGAACAGCGTAAATATCTTGTTGCTCTCTCAAAACAGCTACTTGTTCAGGAGAACGACTACATCAAGGCTGGTATGCCGCTTTCGGATGGTGCTATCACCCCAGCGGACATCCTTTCTATCATGGGTCCAACTCGTGTTCAGGAGTATATCGTTGGCGAAATCCAAGACGTATACCGTATG
>CAYJLL010000041.1:1566-5678 GCA_964370955.1 uncultured Rikenellaceae bacterium
CAGGGTGTGAAGATCAACGACAAGCACTTTGAGATTATCGTACGCCAGATGATGAACAAGGTTCAGATTCAAGATCCAGGCGACACTCGTCTGCTTCAGGAGCAGGTGGTCGACAAGTGGGAGTTTATGCGTGTGAACGACGATATTTACGACAAGAAGATTGTTGTGGATGCAGGCGATTCAGAGCGCTTCCGTGCAGGTCAAATGGTTACGGCCCACGACCTTCGCGACGAGAACTCTTCGCTCAAGCGTCGTGATATGCGTGAGGTTAGTGTGCGTGCTGCTGTTCCAGCAACATCGAACCAAATCCTCCAAGGTATCACTCGTGCCGCTCTTCAGACTTCATCGTTCATCTCGGCAGCATCGTTCCAGGAGACTACTAAAGTCTTGAACGAGGCAGCTATCAACGGTAAAGTCGATCCACTAGAGAAACTAAAAGAGAACGTTATTTGCGGTCACTTGATTCCAGCTGGTACTGGTTTCCGCAACTTCCAAGATGCCAATTCTGTGAAGTAAACGTCACTCTCACTAACTATAAGGCAGAGCCAAATCCCACTTTTCGTAGGATTTGGCTCTGCCTTTTTTATGCTCGTTTCAGCGAGAAGATAGAATAAAAAAAGGCTCACTTTCTAAAAACTTGAGAGTGAGCCTTGTTTGTATATACAAAAAAGTATGTCATGGTATATTAGCTGCCAGTGGGTATCATCTCAACCATATCGCCAATATAGGGGAAGATAATATCGCCCACTTGCTTTATGTACTGATAGCTGAAGGACTCTTTGATGGTGGCAATCACAGATGAATCAAGCTCAAAGGCTTCGCCAAAGTGCATTATAAGACTCTGAATAAGGGCTAAAATCAACAAATACTTCAACACCGAAGCCACTGCACCTAGCAATCTAATTGGTAGCGATAATCCACCGATTTTCAACACTTTGTTGATTGCACGCAACAACAGAACAACTCCTATAAGCACCACTACCACTACTATAACGTAGATTACCCATAGTCCTCTCTGGTCGGTTATATTAAACCATTCTCCTATCTGTCCTGAGAATTTACCCGCGAGCCACACTCCCGTAATCAGTCCGACTATTCCACTGAATTGGAGAATCAATCCTCGAGAAAGCCCTCGATAAAGCGCCCAAGCGAGCATAATTGCCACAATGATATCATAGATATTAAAACCTGTTGGTAGTTCCATTAGTCAGCTCTGTTTTTAAAGATTAAGTAACCAAAGTTGAATACATAGGCCCAGTTGCGGGGCCCAGTAGTATATTTCGCAAGGGTGAAAGATGCAGGTCCAATGGGGGATTGATAGACCATTTCTGCACCGAAGATCCAATCAACCAAATTTTTAATGCGATCGACTGTGAGTGCACGGAATCCATGGCCTCTAGTCCAGAATAGCTCTTGAGGGATAAAACTATAAGCATAGGTACGGGTATAGAACTTGCCATCGCCCGTAAACTTAAAGATAGGCATCACGCCCAACCCCAAGTATGATGGCGAGCGATACTCTCGCATAAAGAGCGTTTGGCTATGCAGCGTGGGCGAGAA
The DNA here is from genome assembly GCA_964370955.1 of uncultured Rikenellaceae bacterium. Taxonomy (GTDB): domain Bacteria; phylum Bacteroidota; class Bacteroidia; order Bacteroidales; family Rikenellaceae; genus Mucinivorans. Next base: position 3,127 of record CAYJLL010000041.1, read on the forward strand.
GTCAGGAGCGGTCAGATTAGTCATTCGAGGGTTTGAAAACTCTGGATGGTTCGAAAGCAGCAGGTCCGCCGAATATCCAAACGAGAACCATTTATTCACATCAACATACTCCTCTATCTTCATCTGAAGTTCAACCCATGCATAATTTCCTTGTCTAAAATCTTTAAGCTGCGACACAGTACCTGGGTCGAACTTTTCGTGTCCGAATTTCGCACGGAACCCAAAATAATCGCTGTAACCTTGAGTCGGGAAAAGCGTGTAGTTCAACTGGCGGCGCTCCAAAGCCGACGATAGGCTAAGGAAACTGAATTCCGATAGATCGGGAATATCATTTGGGGTGTAGAGGTCTTCGTAGTGGTTGTAAACAGAGGTTGCTGCGCTGAGCCCAGTGCGTGAAGTCCAATTACCTCGCCCCAAAGGCATACCCATCGTCACACTAAGGTAGTTGTTGGTGTTATCCAAAAGGAGGAAGTCTTGATTGCGATAGTAGTTCTGCATATTACTACCATTGTAATCTATCCTTTGGTAGGTGTAGTTGAAATCCAGATAGAATGGAAACTGGGTGTACATCTCAAAGCGAGCGCCAGTATTGGCAGAGTTGAAGAAGGTTCCAAATTGACCATTCAGGTAGTAGTTGGTTGCCGAACGCCCTATAGATAGATAGTTAAATCCGAGGTAGGCCTGATTGAGAGAAGTGCTCGAGAGATTACCTCCGAATTCGAGCTTCACCACTCCTTTGGTTTGCATCTTCATGGAAAGTTTGTAGCGACCTGTCTCATTGTTGAGGGTCACAACAGGGAAATCGCTAGTAAAATGTCCCGATGCAAGGATGCGCAGTAGTTTCTGATGAAAATATTTATAGTCAAATTGCTGCTCCTGGCTTATTCCAAGCTGTTTGTGGATATATTCTCTCTGTCGGGGAGTAAGGCCTTCGATGGTGAGGCTTTCAAAAATTAGTGGTTGCGATTTTTGCAGAAAATTATTTCGTTTAGTGTTTATTTCCTGAGTGCTCACACGGCGCGAGATCTTGCGTTTGATCTCAGGCATCATCTCCATCGCATCTCGATAGCCTTTCTCCATGATATAGATGGCCTTGTTGTACTCGAGCGTACCCACCTCAGCGAACTTACGACGAATAGTGATATCATTCTCACCCGGGAGATGATAGTCGGTGGTGTCCATTATCATCACCTCGATCTGTCCCATCAAATCGCTTTGACTTGGGTTGCTATTGTTCGAAGCACAAATACCTCCAATTAGAATATCGGGGGCGAAGTCTTCTTCTAGAACCTGAAAAGGATAATTGTTATACACTCCACCGTCATACAAAAGTACCGAATCGTAGACCAAAGGCGTAAAAACAAAAGGTATAGACATTGAGGCTCGAATCGCAAAAGGCAGTGAACCCTCGGAGAAGGTCACTAGTTTTTTGTTGTAAACATCCGAAGCGACACATCTAAATGGTACCATCAGCGAGTCGAAGTCCTGCCTTGCTGCCCACGAGGCAGGCTCGGTCATATTCATAAATGCAAGATCAATCTGATATGGCGAAATAAGATTTACAGGTATGCGCAATAGAGGTTGATCGTTATCCTCAGGATCAACATTCACCGACACCATCGCTGGAGTGGGGTCATATCGATCATAATAGTACTTAAATTGGTCGGGGATTTTGCCCGAAAGCCAGGTCTGTACGGAGTCTGTCGCAAAGAAGCTCAACATTCTATCGGGCGAATAACCCGAAGCGTAAAGACCTGCCACAATAGCTCCCATCGAGGCTCCAGATACATAGTCAATAGGAATATTTTGCTCCTCGAGAGCTTTGATGATACCAACGTGATAAAGCCCTTTGGCACCACCACCACTAAGCACTAGGCCCACACTCTGGGCGCTACTAGATAGGACCCCTAGCATTAGCACTAGGGTGATAATATATTTTTTCATAAATAGTATTTTAGGGATATTTAAAGTGTAAAGATAATAAAGTTATAATAAAACTGAGTACTTAGCATTGTTTTTGACTATATTTGTGGCGACAAATAAAGTTAAAACACTAGTTAATTCTACAAAAATGAAAAAAATTATTCTCGCTCTGCTAGCAAGCGTTCTAATGAGTGCTTGTTGTGCAGACTGCTACAAACGTAGTCCAAAAATTGGCGAGCTCGAGCAGGCTACCTGGAAAATGGTAGACTTCAACAATCAAGCCATCGGGGGCGCAAATATCACAGCGAAATTCGACGCCAACGAAAAAATGTTCTATGCCCAAGGCGATTGCAACAATTATTTTGCTAGCTACTACCTAGAGCACAAGGAAGAGGGAGGTATTAAATTCGGCACTATGGGTGGTTCTATGCGCCTGTGTCCTGACACTGACACCACTATCGAAGAGAAATTTGTTCAATCTCTACCAAATGTGCGTCGCTTGGTGATGGAGGGCGAGCGCTTGATGATGTTAAACGAAAACGGCAATCTAATTGCAGTGTTCGAACAAGAGCAATAGAATCCCTGAGAGATAAACTCTATCTCACACGAATTTCGACACTAAATAAAAG
>CAYJLL010000041.1:5715-12181 GCA_964370955.1 uncultured Rikenellaceae bacterium
ATTGAGCAGCCCACTTTCTATTGATACTACCTCGCTAATACTAGAGATTATACTCACTCCAAGGCTTCACCATCACACCTTCCATACCTAGCTTACAGTAGGCAACGATAAAGTCGTTAGCCAAACGTGCGTTGGTACAAAGTGGGATATTGAAGTCGATAGCCGAACGACGGATAGTGTAGTCGTTATTCAGCTCGTCTTTGGTGTGGTTCTTAGGAATGTTAATCACGAAGTCAACCTTGCGCTCCTTGATAAGCTCAAGAGCGTTAGGCATTCCGTTGCCCGCTTGGTCTGGCCATCCAACCACGATAGAGCTGATGCCGTTTTCTGCCAAGAAAGTCGAAGTACCTTTGGTTGCATAAAGTGTAAGACCTTTCTTTTGTAGCTCACGAGCTGCCTCAAGAGTTTGATTCTTAGACTTGGTGTCACCCGTTGAAAGCAGTACGCTTTGCTCTGGCAAACGATAGCCCACCGAAAGCATAGACTTCATGATTGCCTCCTCATAAGACTCACCAATACAACCTACCTCGCCAGTCGATGCCATTTCAACACCCAACACTGGGTCGGCCTTTTGAAGGCGGCTAAACGAGAACTGAGACGCTTTGATACCAACATAATCCAAATCGAAAGCTGATTTTGAAGGTACGTTTGGATCTAGCCCTAGCATCACACGAGTTGCGATGTCAATGAAATTAACCTTCAGAACCTTAGACACGAATGGGAACGAGCGTGAAGCACGCAAGTTACACTCGATTACCTTGATATAGTTGCTCTTTGCCAATAGCTGCATATTGAAAGGACCGCTAATATTAAGCTCTTTGGCTATCTGCTTAGCGATTTTTTTGATGCGGCGCACAGTCTCGATATAAAGTTTCTGAGCTGGGAATACCATAGTGGCGTCACCAGAGTGAACCCCAGCAAACTCTACGTGCTCGGAAATAGCGTAGATCAACACCTCGCCATCTTTTGCTACAGCGTCAATCTCAATCTCCTTAGCGTTCTCGATAAACTCAGTTACAACAACTGGGTGTTGCTTGCTCACGTTAGTTGCCAAGGCTAGGAAGTGCTCTAGCTCCTCACGGTTGCTCACCACGTTCATCGCCGCACCCGAAAGTACATACGAAGGACGAATCAACAGTGGGAACCCAACCTCATCGGCAAAAGCGTAGATCTCGTCCATAGACGAAAGCTCTTTCCAGCGTGGTTGGTCGATGCCTAGGCGATCGAGCATAGATGAGAACTTATGACGGTCTTCCGCACGGTCGATATTGCCAGCCGTAGTACCCAAAATTGGCACCTTGTAGCTATCCAGACGCATCGCTAGGTTGTTAGGAATCTGACCACCCACCGAAACGATAACTCCCTTAGGAGTCTCCAAATCGGCAATATCTAGTACTCTCTCGAGCGTAAGCTCATCGAAGTACAGGCGATCACACATATCGTAGTCCGTCGAAACAGTCTCAGGGTTGTAGTTAATCATAATCGAGCGCAAGCCATTCTCTCTTACCGAGTTAATAGCCGACACCGAACACCAGTCAAACTCCACAGACGACCCGATACGATAAGCACCCGAGCCCAACACGATCACCGACTTGTCGTCATTGGCGAAGTCAATATCGTGAGAAGTACCATTATAAGTTAGGTATAGGTAGTTGGTCTGAGCAGGATATTCTGCCGCAAGAGTGTCGATCTGCTTAACAACTGGAAGAACACCTTTGCTCTTACGGAAGTCACGCACTACTCTCACGCCCTCTTCCATCTGAAGGTCGTTGTGCGAAAGCACAGTGCGAGCCAACTGGAAGTCTGAGAAGCCTTTTTGCTTAGCCTCGCGAAGAGTCTCAAGCGGTAGGCTTTCAAGGGTGTTGTATTGTTCCATGTTCTTCTCTAGCTCAACGATGCCGTGGAGTTTCGAAAGGAACCATTTGTCGATTTTTGTTAGGTCGTGGATTTGATCTACGGTGTAGCCCTTGTGGAAAGCATTAGCAATCACGAAGATACGCTTATCGGTTGGGTTTTTTAGTTCGGTTTCAATATCCTCGACCATCAATTCTTTGTTGGCGATAAAACCGTGCATACCCTGGCCTATCATACGCAAGCCTTTTTGGATAGCCTCCTCGAAGTTGCGACCGATAGACATAATCTCACCCACTGACTTCATCGAAGAGCCCAACTGACGAGAAACGCCCTTGAACTTACCCAAGTCCCAACGAGGGATCTTACATACGATATAGTCAAGCGCAGGTTCGAAAGCCGCAGTGGTGGTTTTGGTTACGCTGTTCTTCAGCTCGTGAAGACCATAGCCAAGACCAAGTTTGGCTGCAACAAACGCTAGAGGGTAACCCGTAGCCTTAGATGCAAGAGCAGACGAACGGCTCAAACGAGCGTTCACCTCGATCACTCGGTAGTCCTCGCTTTCGGGGTCCAATGCATACTGAACGTTACACTCACCCACGATACCAATGTGGCGCACGATGCGGATAGCAATCTCACGCAGTTTGTGGTATTCGGCATTAGTCAAGGTCTGCGAAGGAGCAACAACAATAGACTCACCTGTGTGAATACCTAGCGGGTCGAAGTTCTCCATATTACAAACTGTCAAACAGTTGTCATACTTATCACGCACCACCTCATACTCTACCTCTTTCCATCCTTTGAGTGATTTCTCAACCAAGATTTGAGGAGAATAGGTGAATGCCTTAGACGCCATCACGTCCATATCCTCGTCTGTGTCGCAGAATCCCGAACCTAGACCTCCTAGGGTGTAGGCCGCACGGATAATAACTGGATAACCCAGCTCGTTTGCCACACGTTTTGCATCCTCAACGGTGGTCACCGCCTCAGACTTAATGGTTTTAACATCGATTTGGTCTAGTTTCTGAACAAAAAGATCACGATCTTCAGTGTCCATAATCGCCTGAACTGGCGTACCTAGAACTCTCACGTTATATTTCTCGAGCACACCACCCTTGTGAAGTGCTACACCGCAGTTTAGCGCGGTTTGACCACCAAAGGCAAGCAACAATCCTTCTGGACGCTCTCTCTCGATCACTTTCTCAACGAAATCAGGAGTCACAGGCAAGAAATACACCTGATCTGCAATCCCTTCGGAGGTTTGAACCGTTGCGATGTTCGGATTAATCAATATAGTGTGAATACCCTCTTCTTTGAGAGCTTTCAAGGCTTGTGAGCCTGAGTAGTCAAACTCCCCTGCTTCACCAATCTTTAGCGCACCGCTACCTAGTAGCAACACTTTTTTTATAGTCTTAGTCTCCATATCTCGATGTTTCTACTTTTTAAAATTCTCTATGCGTGCGATAAACTCATCAAACAAATACTCAGTATCCACTGGGCCCGAAGTTGCCTCGGGGTGGAACTGTACGCTGCAGAAAGGCTTAGTTTTGTGCTTAACGCCCTCGATGGTATTGTCGTTGAGATTGATAAAGTAAGGCTCCCAGTCTGCACCTAGTCCTGCTGGATCAATAGCATAACCATGGTTCTGAGAGGTGATCACCGCGCGATTAGTACCACACTCCAGCGCAGGCTGGTTGTGAGAGCGGTGTCCGTATTTCATTTTATAGGTGGTTGCACCTGCTGCCATACCAAGGAGTTGGTTACCCATACAGATGCCAAAGATAGGCTTGCCAATCTCGAACGCTTTTTTCAGGTTCTCAACCGTTGCGCCACACATAGATGGATCGCCAGGACCGTTAGACACCATCACACCATCATAGTCGAGGGTCGTGAAGTCATAATCCCAAGGCACCACAGTGACTGTTGTGTCACGATTTAGAAGGCAGCGAACAATGTTATATTTTGCACCACAATCCACCATCACGATCTTGTGCTTACCCTCGCCATAGGTCTTAACCTCAGTGGTCGAAGCCTTAGCAACTAGATTTTCAGCCAATGGATTTTCGAAAGACTCAGGAGTTGGTTGACCCTCGTAGCACATCTTAGCCAACATCACACCCTTCTCGCGGATGGTTTTGGTAATCTCACGAGTGTCTACTCCATAGATCCCGGGAATACCCTCACGCTCCATCCATTGGTGTAGCGATTCGATAGCGTTCCAGTGAGAGTGCTTGAAGCAATAGTCCGACACCACCAAACCTCTCACGTGGATGTGAGAACTCTCGAAGAATTTTGGTAGACCCCATTCCATCATCTGAGAGCTTGGCACTCCGTAGTTTCCAATTAGGGGGAAGGTTAGAACTAGAATTTGCCCAAGATAAGATGGGTCAGTGAGGCTTTCGGGGTAGCCTGTCATGGCAGTGTTGAATACAATTTCGCCAGAGGTTGGTGCGAGCGCACCGAAACCGTAGCCGTCAAATTGCTTGCCATCTTCAAGAATTAGCGTTGCGGCAGTTTGTGTTTGCATCTTTTTATTTTCTTCAGTTTATTTTGTTACTATATACTGAAGTACAAAGGTAGATATTTTTTTTGATAAAAGACCCAAAACACTAAAAATTTATATTTTGCGGTACATTATTTTCCACCATTCCCAGAGCGCCTCCCCAAGAAAGAGGATTATCAAATGCTAAATTTAGGATTCTTTGCCACTACCCCCTGAGTTTGAGCGTTGATTCGCACGCTTCACGCAGTCTTTACAAACGCCACTAAAATAAATATCAACCCCCTCAAGACTATGCTCACAGGGCACCTGCATTGATCGTTTGATGATTTTCGCCCCCAGTTCCACATCATGCAATTTCCCACACTCTCGACACACCAAATGCCCGTGCGGCTCAATGATGCCCTCAAAGCGTCTCTCTTGCATCCCTATGCTCACCTCACGCACTGCCCCGAGCTCGCTCAACAAATTCAGAGTGTTATAGACCGTAGCCTTAGAAAGCGTCGGGAGTTCGCCCTTTAGTTCGCCATAAATCATATCGGCAGTTGGGTGTTTTTTGCTTTGCAACAAATATTTAAGAATTGCCAGACGCTGGAGCGAAGGCTTCACTCCGTGTTCTCTGAGGCGCTGGAGAGCTATTTTGGATGGTTTCATGATGTTTGGGCGCTAGATTAGACTCATTACAAAGATAGAATCTTTATTTGTTTATTCCAACTATCGAATTGAAAATTAATATAAATACAGCCTCAGCAAACCCTCTAAGAGCTAAGGCTCTTTAAAAATTCGAAACTTTTTTCTACCTTTGTAAATATAAGTTAAGATTACAAGACATTTTAAAAATGAAATTCACTCTCCAAGCCACCGCAAGCAATTCACAAGCACGAGCAGGCAGTTTTCAGACCGACCACGGAACTATCCAAACCCCTATTTTTATGCCCGTGGGTACTGTGGGGTCTGTAAAAGGAGTCTTTGGGCGCGACCTCAAAGACGACATCGAGGCTCAGATTATCCTTGGTAACACCTATCACCTCTACCTGCGTCCGGGGCTCGACACCCTCCACGCAGCTGGTGGACTTCATAAATTCAGCGCGTGGGACAAACCCATCCTGACGGATTCGGGCGGATTTCAAGTTTTTTCGCTTGCATCTCAGCGCAAAATCAGCGAGCAGGGGTGTAAGTTTTCCTCGCACATCGATGGTTCGAAACACCTCTTCACCCCCGAAAATGTGGTTGATGCTCAAAGGATTATCGGCTCAGATATTATGATGGCGTTCGATGAGTGCCCCCCTGGGACTGCCGAGTATGGCTATGCCAGTCGCTCGCTTGATTTAACCAATCGTTGGCTGGAGCGTTGTTTCAATCAATACCACAAAACTCAACCACTCTACGGACACTATCAATCTCTGTTCCCTATTGTTCAAGGGGTTACATACAAGGATCTGAGACAAAAATCGGCAGCCTTTGTTCAAAACTTTGATGCCGATGGCTATGCCATTGGAGGCTTGGCAGTGGGAGAGCCAGCACCCATCATGTACGATATGATAGAGTGCGTGAATGAGGTATTACCCACCGACAGACCTCGCTATTTGATGGGAGTCGGCACGCCCGTAAACATCCTTGAGGCGATAGATAGAGGCGTGGATATGTTCGACTGTGTGATGCCCACTCGCAATGCCCGCAACGGGATGCTTTTCACGTGGGACGGCATAATTAACATCCGCAACAAAAAGTGGCAGAACGATTTTTCGCTTATTGATCCCACGGGCGATTCTTGGGTCGATCGCACCTACACCAAGGCCTACCTTCGCCACCTAAACATAGCAGGCGAAATGCTCGCAGCGCAGATTTCGACCCTTCACAACTTGGCGTTCTACCTTGGACTAGTAACAAAGGCCCGAGAACACATCCTAGCTGGCGACTTCAAAAGCTGGAAAGAAGAAATGGTGGTTCGCCTTGCACAAAGACTGTAGGGAGTGCGTAAATCACAGAGCCTGAAAACGACAAATCTCTAATTTGTTGTGCCCCGCACGCCTCCCCCGTGCGGAGAGGGGCGCATCTGGTAGATGCGTTTTCCTCCTCTCTCGCAGGCGATGCGGAGCGAAAATCAGATTATAA
>CAYJLL010000042.1:0-12110 GCA_964370955.1 uncultured Rikenellaceae bacterium
AGTGATTATCAGCGTTTTACCATTAGTCATCTCGTTACTAAAAATTTTAAACTCAAAGAAAGAATCTTCGGTATCAATCCACCTCAAACGCAAATGATTATTCTCTTTTCTTGAGACTAGATTTGCAATATAGGGGGACTTACTCCAGTAAAAAGTATAGGTGCCTCCAAGAATTTCTACTTTCTCTGCAAACCAATCCTCAAGTCCAGTTTCGGTGCTAAAAGCTCTAAAAATTGACTGGGTAGTAGCATCAAGTGCATATTCTAAAACAAATTTCTTGCGTTTCATCATAGTCTAAAAAATTTAAAATAATATCATAGCTTTTTGTAATAAAAACAAATCATCACAACTGGCAACTGATCACATGTTGCAATATAACAATAATAACAAAGAACTACAAAGAAGTTTATGCAAATTTGAATCATTTTTAACATAAAATTTACTTTCACCTCAAAATACAAGCAACTTTAGCCAAAATAAAATAGTTTTTTCATATTATTTAACATAATATATATTATCGTGATTATGTGTTGTTATAGTTAATGCTCAAAAAACTAGGTAAACGATGCGTGTATGGGCAGCTTTGTTGATTGCGCGAGGATTTCTTAAGTATTTAGAGCTAGTTTATCGACTTTTAAACACCTTATAGGTATTATCATCGTAAAAGAACACTATTTGCTGCGGCAAATCCCCATCAATGACTTTAGGCATCACCAAACCAACGGGATCAACGGATGGTGCAGCCTGAGGTGCATTACTTTGATTTTCTTGCGATTGAGAGTTAGCACTTATGGCTGTGCTTGGTTCAACCGAAAAATCGATTGGTGATATGGACTCAACCTCTTGGATTGATTCAACTGGCTCAGGCGAGGAGTTTGCAAAAGTCTCATCTATACGATCATTTGCTGACTCTTCATTAATTGAACTTGACTCCGAGCTAGGGGTTGGTGGGTTTTCTTGCTGCGAGGGCGAAATATTTGATGAAATCGCTGGCTCAGCAGATTCTACAGGCAATACCGAGGGTTGAGCATCTCCAATATTTACATTTGTGTTTACATTTGTAAAATCGCCAATATCACTGTTTGTTTGTTGATTTTGCTCAGTGTATTTTGCGTCAAACAAGCCTTTATCTATAATATTATCATCCTGATTTTCAAGAACTTCTACCGCATTATCTATCACTTCATATCTATCATTCTTCCATGATGATTTTTCTTGATTGAGAGCTTGGTTAGCATCTTGATTGACACGATACATCTCTCCGGTGCCATTAATCAACCAATCAGGACTGATCTCAGGGAAACGCTGCATAAATCGCGCAATAAATTCAAATCCCGGATTGCTTCTTCCCGAAATAATATGCGAAACATTCGATGGACGTATTTCCATGATTTCGGCAAATTTCATTGCTGTAAGCCCTTCGGACTTCATAAATGTAGATATTCTGTCTTTCATGATTTAGTGGTTCGAGTAGAAATATTATTAGATTACAAAAATAAACAAGATTATTTTAATCTGCAAATATTCTTTATATCAACTTAGTTAGCACGAAATTATATCAAAATTTTCATCTACACTATAACTTTAATATAATTTCATAAATAACTAATAATAAACGCATTAATAAAGTAACATTGACACAAATTAACTACACGGAATAATCACTAAACGCAATTACATACATTTTAACTGAATTACAACTTTAGCAAACATTATTCATCACACTGATAATCAAAGAATTAACCTCACAGTATAACACCACTGTCAACTGCTTTAACTATTTGTTTATATACGTAAATTCAGTAATGTAACAACAAAAATCCACTACCCTACTCTTTTTTCGGTAGAATTTTTTCTCCCTACCACTCCCCTATTTACAAAGCGTCTTTTTTTCATCTGGCTGATGAATCATGAAAATTGTAACGATTAGATCTTTGAGAAATTTTGAGATGCAATGGCCGATTATTTTATTCGGCAAATGGACGAAACTGCACAAACTCTAAGAATATGAACGAACGTTAGTAAATGAGAGTAATCGGCACGCTCTTAAGTGCAACTCACCCAGATAACTTGGTTTATCACCTTGTAGCGATTTTCATCGCTCACGACACTTCTTCACAAATTTGCGATTAAAATAACGAGGTTTAGCGAAATACAGATCAAACAAAAAATAACAGACTGTGTGTTTCGATAAAATATTTTTCACTACAATTGGGGTACAAAAAAAGCATTTCCCAAAAATGGGAAATGCTTTTTAAGCAAGACTCTATGCTAAGTTAATGTAGCAACCGCGGACTATGGATTTGGCAAAGAACGCATAACGGGCTTTTTGACTTCCTCTACATCTGCTTTGTAGTTCCATCGTGCGCCCTTAAAGGCATACCAAAAAGTTGCTGGGCTGTAATTCATCGGAGCATAGTATGGGTGCCAGATCTCCATATCAAACTTGAAAGACTCCTCAAATGGAATAGCGTCCAGCAGGCGATAACGATTATTCACCGACAGACCCGGGGTTTTGTTACCCTCACCAATGGGCTGCGAAACATTAATCGACGAGAACCATTGTGGTCTACACCACGCATAACAGTAGTAATCCTCGGTTCCAGTTCCAAAATTTGAAGGAAAATCCTCGCCATCGACATAGATTTTCTCATCGCCCTCGCCCCACCAGTTGATACCAGTTCTGTCGGGGAAGGTATTAAAGATAGTAAGGTTATCGCCAACGAACACTCCTCGTCCACGGATTGTGATGAAATTGTAGTCAAATTTGGTTTGTGTATCGAGGTTTTTAGTTTCGTTCCACGCTGCATGGAAATACATAGTATTTTCGTCCCACTGATACTCTTTATGGTCAATGTCCAGCGCAACGACTTCAACTGTTTGCTCGCCATAGTTGTGAATTCTAACTTGTGCTGAGCGACTAAAAGGCATAATCCAACGGCTTTCCATCTTCCCGAGAGAATCAGCCGAGACATAGTAGGTGTCATTGTTTAGTTGGCGATAGCCAATGCCGTAAAACTGCCCTAGGGGGCACCACACAGTCTTATTACCATCAAAAGTAATCTCAAGAACAGTCGAACGCAATGCCTGCTCAATGTCACGTGCTTTGATTTGACAACCAAGCTTTGTTATGGCTCTTTCGCCCTCAAGTTTAATCGTTAGTCTTCCACCTCGAGGCAGAAGCGCATTTTCGTTGATGCTAAATACTGATTTTGGGCTATTTTTCTTTATCAGGAGCTCGCTGTGATGCGTCAGGGCATCTTTGTATTTTATAAGAGTATTCTTATCGAAACTCTCAACCTCCACCTCATCGTTGTATTCTCGGTAGTTAATGGCATAGTAATGTCCGTTCCAATCGCTTCCTCCCTCAGCCTCGAAAGGTTCATAGGTCACTTTACACGATTTTCCATAGGGAATAGGCAGCATCAGGTTGCTTCCTCGCCAGGTGGGGTTTTCGGCTTCTTTGGGAGCGTAGAACGCAAACGGCTCACCCGCCAACCCATTATTTTTCACCAAATCTTTGTTGTGCATGGTAATCACGGGCTCCTCAGCACCATCTATATAGATCCTATATAGCCCGCCAACTTCATCTGGCCTACCCCCGAAAGTCGCCCAAAAGCGAACGATTGCACCCGCACCATCATCCTCCATCATAACCAATTCATTGCGACCGCTATTTATTTCCTCGCGAATAAACACTCCAAAATCATGGTTCTCAAACCATCCTTTTCCCCAATCTCTATCATCGGGATTTTCAGGGCGAAACAGCCCGTCTTCTTTGGCCGTTTCGGGCGAAATAGACTCTCTAGAGTAGCTAGAGGCTTGTATCAAGCGATAGTTTTTGCTGTTTTGCCATTGGGCAAGTGATTGTGGAGAGGTCATCTGCTCAAGCAAGCTCTCGAAGGTTATCTTCTCTTGGGCTGAGAGCTCCAAAGGCACTAATAATAAGGCTAGTGCTAGAAATATGGTATTTTTCATGTATATATTAATGTATGTGGTTTTCACTAGAATTTGTTTCGATTTTTGCATTATCAAGTAAATGCATGTACAGTTTATTTATTTTAGAGTATTTCTTGAACATCGCTTTGGCGAGAGATATTTCGTCGCCTTTGACTCTTGGGTCTATATCTGTTTTTGGAGTTTTTGCATACTCAATTTCCCAATCAGCCAAGGTGTCGTAGAAATCGTTTGCACGAAATGCCTCACGTCCATGGTTTAGACGTGCCTTGTCTCCATAATATGGAGTGCCGGTTTGCTGGCGGGGGAGCATTAGATCGAATAATTGTTTCCAACGAGGGGGGGAATAACGGCGGATATGACCTGCCCACTCGCGCCACGAATAATCAAATTGTATACACTCGTAACCCTCAGTAAAGCCCCAATAGGTGATAAGTTCGGTGGCATCACGCTCCAAAAGATCTTTTTCCTCTGGCGTTTCACCCCACGCTCTTGCATCGCTCACCCATTGATCAAAATTCCACTCACTGCGACTCCCCAACATACGATCCACGTCCAGTAGCAGTTCCAAAAATCTCTCGCTATGAACCTTAAAGGCTTCTATATCACCCGATTTATATGCAGCAGAAGCTGATTTCTGAATACGCTGAGCCAGGTTACTCATAATCTGACGCTGAAGATCAATCACATCAAAACGATAGATAGGTGAGTTTTTCAATTTTGCAGCATCCTCCAATAGCAATGCCTGCGCTCTAAAGAGCTCAAGTTCATCATAGGGGATCATAAATCCTGCATTGGGGCCTGATTTTTTGACGTCTACGGCTGGACGAGCGGCTATCACTGAACTAAACTCAACGCCATTAGTCCCTGGGGCATAGGCAGTATTAAGTAGCACCCCCCAAGCCTCACGCGCACTACCGCTTTGCGCGCCATAGGCACGAGCGACATATCCATCAAGCCAGTGGTCAATATCGATTGCACCTTGGTGCATAGGCATCTCGTAGGCAAGTGCATAGTAAATGGGGTTTTGATTTATGGATTCCATAAAAAGCCCTGAACCCACAGCATGTGGTGTTTGTTTTTGAGCAGCAGCAAATTGGTTGCTTGCCAATAGTCGCATATCTCCATGCAGATTGATGCGCCCACCAAAATTATGGAGATTCCCCGCAACAAAATCATAGCCCCAAAAATCATTGCGCCCTCCATTCAAACACAAAACAACTAGTTTGTCCTTGGGGAATTGTGTAACTATAGGTTCAAGTATACTCCATGACTGCATCGCAACCACCGCCTCGGGGTCGCTCTCTCGAATAACATCGTAGATTACTCGTCCTACTTTTTGCAAATATTCTTTAGAATTATCTGGGGGTGAGCTCTCATGGAAAGGGTCGGCAGCATACGCACCATGCGCCCCAAAGAGTTCTTTTTGTTTGCGCATAAACACCTCGCCCATTTTCTTAAACAACGGATCGAGAGGATCCAACTGTGACACACCCTCAAAACCATACCACTCAGGCTGTTGAGCAATTCGAGCCTCAGGGAATTTCTTTTTCATTAGTTTGGGTACATAGCCCGTAAAGGCCTGTTGAATTGGTTGCATTCCAAGTTCCAACTCGCGAGCGTAGATCTTGCGTGCTAGCTCTTTGTGGCTTTCGATCCAGCTCAGAGGCAGCCCTCCGCCTATGCTCTCTATGTTGGGCATCCACTGCCACGCTTGATGAGCGGGAAGAACCAAAAATTCACGAGCCTCGCTGTCCGTAAAACCCATCTCTAGCAGAGTGTGGTACCACACAGCATCTAGGCCTATGGTCTGAAGCGGCATATTCACCGCATTCATCGCCATAAAATCTATCTCTCGCTGCCAACGCTCCCACCCCCACCAAGGGGCAGTATAGGAAATGGTGCAATAGTTAAAGTTTACTCTAAACTTACCATTAATAATACGTCGCTCGCTCTTTGGTTGTGGTAGTACTTTTGGAAGGTTCAATTGATCGCCAAACCACGACACTTGGGCATTACAGGTGTATTTCAGATACCAATTAAAAGCCGTTGCCAATGAAACAGGGTTATTCCCCCTAAGAACAACCTTCGAATCCTCATAATCAATCTCAAAGCAATCTTCATCTTCTGGACTTTTCTCGATAATCTCGAGCGAAAATTGATTTGAATAACCTGGGGTAACGCGTTCAATTAGCTCATAGGCTGATTTTACACCCCCATGAGCATGGAGGTTTAAAGGGATAGTCAATAGACATATCAGTAGAAATAGAGTGTATTTTTTCATATTTAAAATTTGGTAATAACAGTGATGATTAGATTCAAATTAATCTAGGATTTCTATTTTCATCAATTCTCGCCCTGTGCGCAGGTAATCACCTTGACGTCGCTCATACTCAAGCAGATAGGCTCTTTTAACATCCTCAAACGAGAACACTGTCGATTCAATAGATTTTTCCTCGGGCAACAAAAATCCCTTCGGCTCAGGTTCAATCGCCACAACCTCATATGCCGTATTTCCCATGATTGCAGCAGGGTGAGCATGCTCGTATTTTAGATTTTCGGTGCCCAGCCATTTATAACCAGGTTCACGTCTATAGGTCTCTAGCATACGCTGTATGTTTTTTTGCACATAGTTTTTATTGTTGCGCCATTGAACGTCTACCGTTGTTGCACCTTGGGGAATTTCCATATAACCATCCCTCACCAACACTCTTCCTTTGTCTGAGGTTGCAGAAATGAACTTCTTGAAATATGGTACAGCTATCTTTATAAACGAAGGTTGGGTGTGGAAATCACCATCAAGAGTTATAGTTGCTCTATCTCCATCGAAGATCATCTCTGAGTTAATTTCTCCAAACTCAGTTTTCGATTTATATATCCCAATAGTATCTCCATCCTTTGCCCACGATGGCGAAATTGCCGAATAAAGGTACAACCCCCTATCTTCCATATTCATTCCTGCCAATCCACCATACTCCCTCACCAACATATTGCGAATCAAGAGAGCCGTTTTTGCTGCTGCCCATCCATGAGGAGGAGGACAACCATTTGGGTCACGATCTCCCCAAGGTTCTATCATATTTTCAAAACCCTCGTGGGTCGAACCATTATGCAGAAGAATCGAATAAAGGTCAGTTATTGCCTTTTGAGACTGATTGAGAGCAAGAGATTGATTGGTGACATTTGTTGTTATGTACTGATGGATGTGCATACCCTCACGATAGGTCATCGTTCCCTCACGGAATTTATGCTTACGAAGATAAGCAAGTGTTGACTTGACTCGTGGGTCGTCTAGCTCTAGGAGTTCGCTCGGGTATAACAAAAGCATGTTTTCCCACGCCTGATTGGTGCGAAACTCATTAAAACCCTCCCTAGAGTCAGGCCCTGTAATAAAATCATACAAGCCAGTGGGTACATAGCCCTCCTGTGTAATAGATGCATCGATTGCTCTAAGAATCGCACTACGATAAGAGGATTCCAGATTTGTCCATTGCTCTACTTTCTCACTATCGCCCACCATCTGAGCTACTCTCACCGCATTACGAACGGCGAGTATACCCCACAGGTTATGACTGGTATAGTGTCCTTTGATCATCTCATTATCATAGGGAATGGAAGGACGCAGTAGTCCATTGGGCTGACTGTTGTGGTCGTTTTGGATAAATCCAACGGCTTTGGCAATCGTTGGCATTAGTTTTTTTGCTTGAGCAATATCCCTCGAGAACATCAAATGGTTACACATAGTGAAAAGAGCCTGACCATGCGAGGCAAGGATAATTTGACCATGACTCAAACTATTATCAATAAACATTCCCTCTGGCGAGATATTACGCTCCAACCAAGGGGTGTTAACATCGATAAACTCATGCAGACCCATCACATCATACGCCAATCGCATATCTATATAGTCATTGAAGAACAGTTGATCGTAGGGCAGACCACTACCCTGTCGAAACTCGCCATCCTTATATCGGCTCGCCAACATCAAATGTACCATTGCAGCTCGCGCGCTATTATCAACCCTTTGTTCGGGGATAGAAAAATGACCATGCTCAGAAAAAAGTTGCTCCCAATAGTTCACACACTTATTATAATAGGTATCAACATCAGCTTGACGCACTTTATTTGAATAAGACGAAGTCCAATCCTGAGCCACTCGCGGCATTTTAAATGAAAGCGTAACACTCTCGCCGCTCTTCAGCGTTGGATTATACTGAACCAACCCTACATAGGTATTGCTCTTAACTTGCTTTTCTTTAGCTAGAAATGGCTCGGAGTATACTTCATTTTCAGTGGCATACATCTGAGGTTCGCCCTCAAAGGTGTACACTAATTTGCGGTTGCGATATAGTCCATCATTCTTGAATTCATACAGAAAGTCATCCGAAAAATGAGCTCCATGGGTGCGATGATCGTTGCCACGGGTGCGATTTCCCACCTGAAAATAAGCATCTTGTGCGTCATTTGTTTTATTGGTCATTGTAACTCGAACCATTTGTAGCGAATTTTCTGTGTTTTCGCCATCGAGCTGAACTCCAAACATTTCGATGAAATATTCAATACCGTCATCACTCCAATTATACTCCACCACGGGAATCCATCCTTCTTTGAAGGTTTTTTGATAGGCCTCTAGCCGTTTAGCATTCTTGCCATAGAAAAACGACAATTCAGAATCACCCGTAAAAATCGAACCATCATAACAAACCTCCACAGGTCCACTAGTAAAAGGGATACCAATAACAGTCGAAGATTTTGGGATATAAGACCATTCTTTTTGAGGGTCATAGTAATCGAGGTCTATCATACGATAGCAATTAGCACCATCTATAGATGGTGCAACATTCTGTGCATGAACAGAAGTAGTTGCTGCACCAATCGAAAGGGTGGCACACAGCAAGGATCTAAAAATCATTAGTCTTAGGATAAAATTAAGTTAAGTTTTTGTCTAGTTAATCGTTGGGTTAATCGATTAACAGATACAAATATACAAACTTAAATTCGATTCGACAAATCGAAATCCTAATTAATAAGATATAGATAAGTGGCTAAGGGTTATAAAGATCTGTATAGCGGAACTCCAGAACACTATTGGCGAGTGTTTTCATCTGTTGAGACGCAGTGTGATCGTGGTCTAACTTCAAAGCGGCGTTAAAGTCATTAATTGCTTCCCCGAAGTTACCCTGACCGTAGAATAATTTACCCCTTCTGTAAAATAACTCAGCGCTCGGAGTATGAGCAAGCAAAATATCAAAGAGATTAAAGTCAAGAGCCTTAGGGTAGAGATCATGGTTATAGATATACTCGATCACTCCCAGATTTAGATGTTGAAGGTTTTCTCCATCTCTAATTTCGCTTGAACAGACATCTAGCACTGGTGCCTCAGAGAGGCTATCACTGCAAACACAATCGCCCAAAGTGCGAGGATAATACATAAATTCTACTATCGTTTGAAGCTTCTCTGCTTTGTGCCACAAGGCTATTTCGTGGGCAATATCAGAACCTGCCAGAATCGTGAATTGATTCTCAGGAAAGCGTTTATTAAGTTCAGTGATAGTATTATAAGTATAATTAGGCTGAGTCAGTTCGCTCTCGATAGTACACACATCAATGCCTTGAGCCCCCTTTATAGCAATACGAGCCATCTCGACCCTATGTTCATAGGGCGCTAAAGTTGAACTGTCCTTAAAAGGGTTGGCTGGTGTTACCATCAACCACACAGCGTCAAATAGTTTTTTCTCTAGAACAAATTGCGCTAAAAGAATGTGTCCATTATGGATCGGGTTGAACGATCCCATCAAAAGTGCGATTTTCATCCCAGTCCCTGCCCTATTCACGAGGCTTTGCTCCAAGCTCAGCAACCATTTCAGTTGCGGTTTTTAGGGCATCGTCTAGCTTGTCATTAATTATCACCTTATCAAAACGTTCGGCAAACGCAATTTCTTGCTCCGCACGCTCCACTCTGCGCTCAATAGCCTCCAGAGAGTCTGTCGCACGTCCAAGCAGACGGTTACGCAACTCCTCCACAGATGGTGGCATAATAAAAATAGAGGTTGCTGCATCTCCGAAGAGTCTTTTAATATTTATAGAACCCAACACATCTATATCGAAGATAACGATATTTCCACGGCTCCATATTCTGTCAATCTCCGCACGCAGAGTACCATAGCTAGTACCAGCATAGACCTCTTCCCATTCCAAGAACTCGCCATTATCCACTCGTCCACTAAACTCGCTTTGCGACATAAAATAGTAGTCTACCCCATCACGCTCCTCACCTCGAGGTGCACGTGAGGTAGCAGAAATAGAGAATTCAAGATTTGAAAACTGATTTAGTAGATGGTCGATGATAGTGCTTTTTCCACTCCCCGATGGAGCTGAAAATATGAGTGCTTTACCTTTCATTGTTGTCTTATAGAATGTTTAGTAGCTGTTCTTTAATTTTCTCTAGTTCGTCTTTCATCTCCACTACAATCTTTTGAATCTCTAGATGGTTCGCTTTCGAACCTGTGGTATTTATTTCACGACCAATTTCTTGGGATATGAATGCTAGCTTGCGACCTGAAGCCACATCTTGAGCAACCTCTCTGAAATAGCTAAGATGCTGTTTCAGACGCACTTTCTCTTCTGTTATATCAAATTTCTCGAGATAGAAAATAAGCTCAGCCTCAAAGCGGCTAGGATCTACCGCCACTTGGAGTTTGTCAAGATTCTCTTTCAGGCGAATTTTAACATTTTCTATTCGCTGAGTCTCATGCTGTGGAATCTGGTTTTGAAGCTCCTCGATTCTATCGATTCTCCCCAGTAGATCTCCCATCAACACGCCCCCTTCGGTTTGGCGAAAATTTTGAAAATTCTCAATCGCCTCAGCCACAGCCTCCATTAACAATTGAACCTCCTGCTCGCTAACCTCATTTTGCTGCTCCATGATTACCTCAGGCATACGCAAAACCGACTCCAAAAGAGTTTCATTTTGAGGATTAGACACTTGAGAGAGTAGTTCTGAGAGCTCGTTGTAGCGAGTAATGAAAAGTTCTTTATTAATTACTCCAGAGCTTGATTGCCCTTGAATATTTTCTCTCTGCACTGTCACATCTACCTTACCCCTAAGCACACTTTTTGAAACAAGAGTACGAATAGCAGCCTGATGATCGCGATAACGCGATGCGATGCGAAGATTCATGTCGAGTTGTTTGGAGTTCACACTACGCAGCTCTACTATTATTTTACCTTGCTCTGTGTTGCGCTCAGAGCGACCAAAGCCTGTCATTGATTGTATCATATGTACTTAACTTAAAATGCACGCTAAGATAGATGCATTTGTGAGATATAAAATTACTAAATTTATCTTATGTATGCAAACTTTAGATGGCATTTTTATCTAAACACTCTGCAATTATTTTAGCGAGCGTCTCGAGATAGAATTTATCTGTATCGTCAAAGCTCGCCAAAGTATCGCTGTCAACATCAAGCACCCCCCACACCTTGTTATCATAGAAAATCGGAACCACAATTTCGCTGCGAGACAAACTGCTACACGCTATGTGCCCCTCAAATTTGTCTACATCCTCGACCACAACGGTTTGCGCTGTGCTCCACGCAGTGCCACACACTCCACGACCATGCGAGATTCTAGTGCAAGCAAGCGTTCCTTGAAAAGGCCCTAAAACAAGTTGAGATGGTGTATCACAGATATAAAAACCTACCCAGAACCATCCAAAAGCCTCTTTGAGCATTGCGCTGATGTTAGCCAGGTTGGCTATAATATTAGTTTCGCAGGAAACTACCGCCTCGATTTGTGGAAGCAGTTCCTGATAGATTCCCTCTTTGGAATTTTTTGTGATTGTCAATGATTCGGCCATAGTGACCGCAAAGATACAAAAAAGGAAGCAAACCTAGCCATTTTAGTGTAAATATATAATTGCGTTTGTAGCAAAACCTCATAATAGCATACAAATGAACTGAGTATGCGGGGTTGGGCGGAGCTCGTGCACAACCACTCACAAAACCGAATACGAGAATACAAAAAAAGAGCCCGCAAAATATGCAAGCTCTTTAAAAATGAGGTCGATGGCGGATTCTATCCGCGGATGCGAGGTTAGGCGGAGCTCGTGCACAACCACTCACAAAACCGAATACGAGAATACAAAAAAAGA
>CAYJLL010000043.1:0-3911 GCA_964370955.1 uncultured Rikenellaceae bacterium
AAATGCCACTTGCATATTGCTTGCCATCGAACTAATATCTCCAGTTGCCAAACCAACCAAAGCTGGCCCCATAGGAATCAGAGTTCCCATCAACCCTAGCATAGGGCCAAGTTTTACAAGAAGTTTAGATTTACCCACTTCTTTGTCTGATAGAACTTCATAATCGCCTACGATTTTATCTATCATTGCATTATTATTATCTACGGCTTTGATTTTAGCTAGCGTCTGCACTAATTGAGATTTCGAAGAATCATAGCCCTCTAGGTTTGCCATAAAGGATGCAGTATCATTACTGTCAAGTTCTTTATGAATCTTTACATTAATCTTGGTTCTGGTGATATAAGCGCCATAGAATCCGCCGATTAGAATCACTGCACGCAGGAAATAAAGGATTAGAAAAAGTGTAACTGGGATCATCAAGCCTGTTGATAGCCAGTAGAGAATATTTGTTATTTGTTCCATTTTAATAAGTTTGAAATTTTTTGTTAAAAGTTAATTTTATGCAACAAAGCCCCAGGCCAACAAGGGCTATAGCTCCCAAAACAAGAGCTACTAAGGCTTTCCACTCGATTGTTGCCTGGGCATTCGAGATGTTATAGTCTGCCACCGAAGAGCTAACCAAAAGCCCTAGAACTAGGATGGCAAGATTCAAAATGAGCTTGACCTCAAGTTTCAGACTTTCTCCATCAATGAGATATCTGAGTAGAAGAGCTAACGTTATAATCCCCACCAGCAGTATGCCTGAATACATCAAAGCTGTGACAAGAAAATCACCACCTACTCTGGTCTTAAAAAACAGCAACTCAAAGTATCCCACCGAGAAAAACACGATAACCCCCGGGATAATCTTCAACAGCCAGCTGCCTTTGGTTCGCTTAGCCTTAGGAAGAAAATAATTATCCAGCAGGTAGATCGAGATAAACACACCAATTACCGATTCGGCAGTTGTAAGCAATGCGATATTTTCAACCACAGTTTTGCTACTCAAAAGATCGCTTAGGATGGTGAGTGGTTGATTAATAACCACAGGATACAAAGCAAATGCCAACACTGAAAGCAGCACCCCATAGAGGCAGATCACAAGTAATCTGCCACTTAGGGCTGCTTTAAGAGAGTATTTCAATAAAGCGATAGCGAATATCAACTGAATTATTGTTTCCATATTACTTTGTTTTCTTGCGATAAACGATCCATCCAATGAGTAGCACAAGTAGCCCTAGGATAATGTAAAGGGTTGTGAAATCTGATTTTTCGGTGTCGTCTTGTTGCGAAGAACGCTTTTGTTGCTGCTCTTGTTCTTCTTTTTTGAGCACTACACTTTGCTCGGTTTGCTGCTCATTTAGCTGAATTTCTCGCGCATCGGTGATAGCCTCTTTGTAGTCTTCTGCACTTTGAGGAGCGTTCTGAGCAATAAACTCACGTAACTTTGCATTGTCACAGATAAAACCACTACATCCCGCCTCGTGCTCAACAACCATTTTGGTGTGAAGATCGGCAAGTTCAGCAAGTTGCTCTGTAGTAGCATCCCACATCCCTTTGCGAGCCGACTCCATCATTACAGCTGTCAACTCTTGCATCGCATAGGGATTCTTATCAGAAAATTTTTCTTCTATCCCAAGGTTGTGCTTATCCCGAACATAAATCTCGTGGTATTCATTCCAAATGTGTTGGTCGATTGCCGAAGGCTTCATGGCATTCCATCCAAAGGTATTACGAACGGTCTCTGCAAAGCCTGCATAAGAGCTCGCTTCGCCTTTCATCTTTTCGCTAATATACTTTGGATTAAAAATAGTTGAATTGGTCTCAACTCCAATTGCCTCTTTCAAACCTTGAACTTTCGCACGACTGGTATTACGGAAATCATTAAAGTAGGCTGTCGGATCGTTGCCAGTCACCTCTTGCACTGCCGCAGAGAGTCCACCCATAAACTCATAGACGTGGTCTAGACTCAAAGGGCCCCAAGTATTCGAAGAGCGAGGTTGAACTACAACCGAAGTATTAAGCAGAGCCGCCTCAAACACTCCCTCACGCATCTCGCCCCATTCTTCACCACCGTTTGATGAGTAAATCGCACCCATGTTCTGAATATAACGGTTTGCTATCTCATCTTGGCCTTCCCAGTTCTCACTGTCTTCGACCATACCCATGATACCAGCGCCATAGTTGCCTCCAGCACCTCCAAAAATACGTTCACGAGAGTATTTACGAGCATCCACAGGCGAGAATCCTTTCTCTAGAAGGCGAGCTTCGGCATCGTTGAGTCCTTTGCTCACAAAGTTAACCATATCGCCATCGTTGGCTTCCCCTGCCATTGCAATAGCATCGTTAATGAGCTTCAAACGAGAAGCAGCAATATCTCTAAGTTGGCCTGAGGTCTGAACTACAACATCCACACGCGGACGTCCCAACTCTTCGATTGGCACCAAACGCAAAGAGCGAATATAACCAAATCCGTCACGAAGAGGTTCCACACCCAACATCCATAGGATCTGGCCGATGGTTGCTCCCTCGCTAGAGATAAAATCAGTTGACCACAGCGTAAAACTCACCTTCTCAGGATATTTGCCATTAACCTCCAATTCTTGCTCCAGGAGATTATTCGCTAGGCGCTTGCCCACTTTCCAGGCTTCTGCTGTTGGAGTAGTCTCGGGGTTGATAGAATAGAAGTTACGACCAGTCTCTATTGCATTTGGGTTGGCAATTGGATCACCCGCCGAAGATGGTAGGATATAACCACCATTGAGTGCATTAAGCAGAGCGGCCTGTTCTGCAGAAGTGCTAGAGGTGAGCTGCTCACGCTTAGTTTTTATCATAGAGATGGTTGAGTTCAGATTCCTTAGTGCACCCAATAGTTCTGCTTGTGCATCGAATTTGGTGTCGTCGCCTTGGGGCTTAGCCTGAGCCATGCTCTCCATCATAGATGGACGTTTAGTTGTATCTTTTGGCTGAGCGTTTGCTTCTTCTTGAGCCTTCTTGGCATGATCTGGCATAGGACCATCTCCTTTAGGGATCCAAGCTGGATGGCCTCCGCTTTTCTTTTTCAAAGGGGTGCCGTCGTCACCAAGAAGCTCGCCTTGCTCATTAAAGAACTTCGCAACGGGTGCATCGTTCTGACCCGAAGTCATCATACTTCGCATCATCTCTGCACGAGCTTTAGCTTTGGCCGCTTCGGCTGCGTCAGCTTTTGTTAGAGTCTCTGCATCCGCTCGAGAAACAACAGAAGCAAAAATAGCTTTTGGATCTTCACCTCTTAGAGCTCGGGTGATAATGCGATCGGCTTGCGCGTTATAATTATGCGAAACAAACTGAATATTATCCAATTTCTCGGCCTTGACTTTTCCTTTTGCAACATCCATAGTGGCAAGCGAATAGCGCACAGCATCGATCATCATCATGCGAATTGTATTATCCGCATCCGCTGGAGCATACTCCTCGCCTAGGGTATAAAGCCCGTCTGTCACCTTCGCGCCGTCTATCTCCTCCAAATACATGTGGACTTTTTCGATAGCCTCGTCATCAAAAATCACAGTAGAATCAATCCCTAGAGCCGCACACATATTCTGCGCTTTGGCTAGCTCGGTAATGGTTTTACGGTATTCGTTCTTAACTTCACCCTCTTCTAGGTTTTCAAAACTGTGAACACGGCTCTTTAGTTTTTCTAGGTCACCATACAGTTCACCCTGCATGAAGGGAGCTGTTAGGTGGTCAATCAAAGTTGCGTAGCTACGGCGCTTGGCAATAATACCCTCTCCAATGTTATTGATGGTATAGATATAGAAGTGAGGCATATCTCCAACGAGTGCATCAGTCCAGTCATAGTCAGATAGAGCTAGCTGTTTGCCAGGGATAAACTCCAACGATCCGTGGGTACCAAAGTGAATCATTGCATCGGCCTGGAAGCCATGGCGAGT
>CAYJLL010000043.1:3921-7756 GCA_964370955.1 uncultured Rikenellaceae bacterium
CTTCCAATCCGAGGGTAATAGCCTCCACATCTTCACCAGCAGCAGCCATAGGCTGAGGAAGAATGGCCACATTACCAAACTCAATACGAGCAACAGCAATGTAGTCCTTACCATCTTGATGGTGAGCCATATAATCTCCTGGAGCTTCACCATACTGCGCTTTCATATTCTCTACAAGTTCCACTGGCAGTGATTTTTCGGCCCACGCAGCAAACTCCTCCACGCTCACTAGCTCGGGATTACCATTTTTGATAAACTCATCATAAGCACCCAAAGCATATGCACCAAGTACAGAACCTTGTTTTTGGATCATAGCCTCTAGTCCCTCTACCGAAGATGGCAGCCCCTCGAGGTTATATCCGTTGTTTTGGAGGTGTTTTAGAGTATTGTAAAGTGATTGCACGCCTTCCAAATCTCCTGCACCTACTGACCCTTTGCCAGTGCCCTTGTAGTAATAGATAGCTACTTTTTTGTCTTTGTTATCTTTGGTTTGTAGTTCTGTAAAATTCTTCGCAAGCGATGTGAACTTATTGGTATGAACTGGTATTGCATCAAAGATATTATAGCCATTTCGTTCGAATTGAGTTGCAACAGCAAAAGGTGCAATCGCACCATCCAGCTCGGGAAGAACAACACTCATTGAGGTTAGTCCGCCTTGCTCCATTCCTTGACGGCTCTTTAGCCATGTGTCGTAGAGTTCGCTCACAGTCACAGGCGATAAAATAGGTACATTCAAGCTCTCGAGTAGCTTCTCGCCAGCCTCAGCACCTCCCATCACCAAACGACCATGAGGATTATTGATGATTAGATTGGGGGTTATAGCTTTGATCATAGAGAGTTTTTTCATTCCAAACGAGCTAATAGGATAAACGTTCAATCCTTTATCTTCGAGTGAATTGATAAGAGCCGCAAGGTGATCTTCATTAGAGTTTTGTAGATTCACGTTTCCAACCAACATCGCAACTCGTGGCGCACCCTCGGTGTATTTTCCCGACGCCTTGTAAAACTCTTGATACTCATCGAAGGTGGCAAAGA
Source organism: uncultured Rikenellaceae bacterium (assembly GCA_964370955.1). Lineage (GTDB taxonomy): Bacteria > Bacteroidota > Bacteroidia > Bacteroidales > Rikenellaceae > Mucinivorans. Next base: position 4,957 of record CAYJLL010000043.1, read on the forward strand.
AATTATCATCCCCCAGATGGAAATAATAATCCTCGGGAACGATGATAGGTTCACCATAAGCTCCATTGAAGAACTTCTTGCCATCAATGTTTTTGCGAATATAGTTAAACATGCTCTGATTGTTTTTCACAGAGCCGTTTTCCATTAGTGTTGCGATGTATTTAAGTTCTCGCCCTTCAAGTGAGTTGATCTTTGGATTGTCACTCTCGGTTGAGAATACAGGTACACCACTGGCGATTGCACTTTCGATTACTGCAAGGTGTTCAGCTCCCATTGAGCTACCGTGTACTCTCACAAAGACCATATCATAACTATCCAATTCATCGAGTTCGTCGAGAGGGATACTTTCAATCTCAACAAAAGAATTGGTATTAGAGCGTCTGAATTTCTCGACCGAAAAGTCGGCGAAATTCAACGTACCTATGCGAGTTGTACTCACAAGGGAATTGTACAGCAAAGCAGCGATGGCAATTGCCACCACTGCTGCTGCACAGAAAATCTTTTTTCTGTTATTCATATTGAACAAACTTATTTTACTAATTTGTGTTTGAATTTAACGTAGCCTGAAGTTCCAGTATCATCCTTATATGACATCATATCAACAACATAAACCTCTGCACCATCACCGCTCTTCACTAGATATAGTGGTGATTTCACCCAGGTAGGAGGCATTCCACCTTCCATCACTGACACAACGGCTGTTGAGATTGAATAAGTAAGCGGATCGCCACTCATTTGTGGTTGCTCTACGCTAATATCCGCAACCCAAGAAAGAGAACTCGGAAGTTCTGTAACGTCTGTGATTGTAGCACCATTAGTGTAGGTGTAAAGCCCGCCTTTACCGTTGGTGGTCGAAGCGCCACTATTAGTTCTGATTTGGTAACGGCAGATTGCGATGTCCCATTGAGTGCTGTTCTTCATTTCAGTTGGCACTTGATAGTTATCGTCGTCTGAGCTTGCAATAACTTTATTGGTCGACAGGTCAATGTAATGCCATGTGGTGTATGAGGTAGCATCTAGGCTATGCTCAACTTCGGCAGCTGGAACGTCTGGTTGATCGTCGTTGTTTTTGTTACATGAGGTTAGCAGTGTGGCAAACATTGCGCACAGTAGTAGTGTTTTTTTCATCTTTTCGTTTTATTTTTATTTAGATTATTATTTATTGTATGGTTTTTTATTTAAATGTGTATCTGATTCCCACCATGTATGTTCTACCTGGGCTGATAAAAGCGTCGTCACTGAACTCTAAGATATTATCTACTTTGGCAGAGAAAGTGATGGTGTGTGATTTAATTTTAAATGGCTTAGTTAGGGCTACTTTCCAGATGTTGTATGATTTACTATTCTCGAAAAGAACCGAACCATCCTCTTGCGTTTCACCATAGATTTGAGGAGAAGAGAATCGGCCAGATAGCATTAGTGAGAATGGTGAACGAGCAATCTCACCGTTCCATGTAAGCGAGGCTGTTCCGCTGTGCTTAGTGTTACCTTCTAACTGTAGACCTGTTGAATTATCTTTTGCATCACAATAGCTATAGTTTGCATTCAACACAAGCACCTTGAAGAGTCTCGCACTAAGATTAAAATCAACTCCTTTAAGGGTGGCACTACTAACATTTTTATAATAAAGAGATGTTTGCCCTTGGTCTACTACCGAATACTGTGTGATTTTATTTGAAATATCATTCAAGTAGGGCGATACTGACAAGTTCACACCCCCTTTAGTAAACTCTGCAGAGAGTGAGCTATGAAGGCCTTTTTCTGCTTGCAAGTCAGCATTACCATAGACCCAGAACATTCCTTGGTGGTCAAAGTCATAGTAAAGTTCCTTGATGCTTGGTGCGCGATATGCCGAACCAACACTTCCTCTAAACTTAAATGCTCCCAATTCATACATAGCCGCGAACTTTGGAGTAAATGCAGCACCAAATTGTGAATTATGAGTATAGCGAGCACCCAAAACTAGGTCAAGATTTTTGACAACCTCCCAGTCTCCTTGAGCAAACACATTAGCATCATTAATGCTCTTGCTGGTTGCATTTGCGCCCAAAGTGCTTGTAGCATAGGTGGTTTCGTAGTTATACTCAAGCCCTCCAACTACTTCAAATTTCTCGTTAGCGATATAGGTGTCAGTAACACGAGCAGTTAGATAGTCAATCTTATTTTCAAGCACTTTCTGGTCGTCTCGAAGTTCCAGAATATTGTAGTCAAAATAATTATTAAAGTTAACGCTTGCGCCTATTGTATTTTTTTTATTCTCAGAGATATGAGTAGCATTAGCTCCATAGGCCAAAGACATGGCGTAAGGATGGATGGTGTTTGTAGAGTTAGAGGGGTTGTAAGTCTCATGAGTGAATATACGACCTGTTGCTGCAACTTGTGTGCGATCACTAATGTCATAACCCAACTTTAGATCTGCTCCATAATCTTGATATTTGGCGGTGTAGGCTCCATCCTCAATATCATAGCCGTCTGATGAGTTACGGAAACCACTAGCTTGAGCAGAGAATCTGCCAGTGCGAGCAGCAATATTTGCACGTGTCTTTAGGGTATTATAGCTCTCGTAGATCACATCAGCGCCACCACGAAATTTATCTTGCGATTTTTTAGTGATAATATTTATCACCGACCCGATAGCATTAGAACCATAAAGAGCCGAAGATGCACCGTTTACAATCTCCACTCTTTCTATTGTCGAAGGGTCAATTTGATCAAGGTTAACGTTTCCGCCTGCACCCTCAGAGATCAATCTCTCGCCATCAACCAAAAACAGAATATAACGACTATTAAGACCCCTAAT
>CAYJLL010000043.1:7766-9323 GCA_964370955.1 uncultured Rikenellaceae bacterium
TATTGCCCATCGCATTAGGCGAGGTAATCATTCCCGGGATATTATCTTGTAGTACTTCTGTGGTTGTTACAGCTCCCGATTTTTCGATTGCCTGCTTTCCGATAACTTGTGTTAGAATTGGTGTTTGAGAGAGTTTTCTCTCGGTGCGAGTCCCTGTGACAACAACATCGCTAGCCATCAAGGTATCTTTAGGGTTGATAAAATCTAGAGGATCTTGAAAATTACTTTGCGGTCCTTGTGCTGATGCACCCATTGCACTCAAAGCGAAAAGGAATAAAAATGGTTTTCTCATTAATTGTATTAAAGTGTTTGTTTTTGATGGGTGCAAAGGTAGTTACGCAACAAAGGGCAAACAATACCTAAAAAATGGTAAATTTGCCCTTTGGTGTGCTCTAGAATAGAATAGGAGGTGTGCGACTACGCGAAATCAATGATTTTTTGGTCCTCACAGCCACTAATTCTCACTCTCTTGCGCTTGAGATATCTCTCACATTGCGCGGCTCTATCATACCCAAGCATTGTGCCTAAAATAAAATCCTGTTCATCGGTGAGATAGTTCAAAGGAACCTCCTGAAAACTACGAACAACCTCAACGCACTCTTTTCGACCGAAAAATATATTGATATTGCCGTTTGAAAGTTTAGTGATAAGATAATCAATCGAACGCGACGTCAGCTTTGCTTCAGCCGCTGCTCTATCTACCCCCTTCATGGTGTGAAGAACTAGATGGCGAAGCCCTTTTTGATATTCGTAAATATGGTGACACAATACTTGCATGAATTTCTAATAAGCTTTAAAGTTGTGAAATTAGATCTGCAGTCCAAGCCGTTATTCTATCGCTTGATAGTTCAGCCGCATCGTCATCAAGAGGAAGCCCCACAAATTCGCCATCAACCTCAGCGCGCGAAGCTGAATGTGAGTACCCACTTGTAGCTACCTTACCGATAATGATTGCTCCTGCACTTTTTGCTGCCTCGTATAGAATTCCCACGCCATCAACAAAGGTGTCGCAGTAAGAAGCAGAGTCACCAAGACCGAAAATTGCTACTTTTTTACCCTCTAGGTTTGCACCCTCAAGCGTAGAGAGAGCTCCGTCCCAGTCGTCTTGGATGTCGCCCAAGCCCCAAGTAGATGTTCCTAGAATTAAAAGATCTGCACTCTCAAAATCATCCTTAGAAGCGCTTGAAACTTCTTTTACTGTCACCGAGTGAGTTGAAAATGTTGCTGCGATTTCGCCAGCTGATGTTTCTGTGTTGCCCGTTGTCGAGCCATAGATAATTGTTACGTTTGCCATAATTGTAGTTTTAAATTTGGTTTACCACAAAGATAGCCTGCGTTGGCAAGGTTCGAAATACCCTAATATTGGTAAATTATTTTTACCCAGTATTAAGTAGTGTTTAATTGAATTTATAGAATTGTACTGCAGTAATAGCCAAACAAAAAAAAGGAGCTAATCATAAGATTAATTCCTTTTGGCGGTATGGACAGAGGCTCGAACTCACGGCTGTGCTCGTGAGTATTTCCGCGACTGCTATCTATTGGGTCGCGGGTTCTAAT
>CAYJLL010000043.1:9333-12097 GCA_964370955.1 uncultured Rikenellaceae bacterium
ATTATTTTTACCCAGTATTAAGTAGTGTTTAATTGAATTTATAGAATTGTACTGTAGTCGTGGTTGTACAAAAAAAGGAGCTAATCATTAGATTAACTCTTTTTGCGGTATGGACAGAGACTCGAACTCACGGCTGCGCAGTGAGTAATTCGCGACTGCTATCTATTGGGTCGCGGGTTCTAATCCAGCATATAAAAAATAAAAAGAGAAAGCGAGATAAATCTCATTTCCTCTTTTTGGCGGTATGGACGGGACTCGAACCCGCGACCCCCTGCGTGACAGGCAGGTATTCTAACCAGCTGAACTACCACACCGTTTCTGGTCTTTTGCAATGCAAAGGTAGAACAAATATCCTGAACCTCCAAATCTTTTTTGCATTTTTTTTAAACTTTTTTCACCCAAAAGTCGCAACTCGCTATAAATCAGCGAAATAAAATTTACTACGCTTTAAAGGTAAAATGTTTATTGAAGAGAAAACTCACATTTATTGTCACAATCTGTATAGCTGCATTTGCAATCGATGGATAGAAATCCCAGTAATCGATCAAGAGTTTTAAACCAAAATAGTTTATAAGGATATTTATTCCCACCGCAATCATATAACGAAACATCTGAGTGCGGCTACGAACAGTCGATTTATCGAACGCCAGCGTGCGAACCAAATAAAAACCTGTGAAGAATGTGATGACAAAGTTTATCATCCAAGCAAACTCAGGCGCAGGTATATGTACAAATCCTAGATCAACATCATTTTGAAAAAGGACATAGTTATAGATAAACCAATACTGCACGATATTATACACCAAATTAATCGTTCCTGCCGCCCCATAGCGAAAAGTCTGTAGTGGCACAATACGATTCATGATGGGCACGTGAGCATGTATAAAGTCAATAATGGTGAGTGCGAGTTTTTTAAGCATATCAGATATTAAATCAAAGTCCTTAGAAAGTAAAACGAGTAAGGAACACTACCCTATTATTCTTCGAGGTAGACAGTTCTCCAACTGGACGATAATTCAGATCCATTTGCTCAGCCCAAGAAGACTCCGAATACGAATATTCCAAACCAAACAACAGAGACTTATATTTATAGGTCACGCGAGGTTGAACACGCCAGTGCGCCTCAAGGTTTGGAACATAGCGCTGATAGAGCTCATCGAGATATAATTCATCCGAAGAACCAAGATTCTTCATATAACCCAAAAACAAACCTGCACCCCAACCTTTTAGGCGAGGGGTATCATAATCCAATAGCAAGGAGATCATCTGGGTCGAACCATAGCCATAATCGTCAATTGCAGAATTCACATCATTATATAAAGGTGCAAAACCTCCCATAAGATTTAGGTGAGTTAGATTGGCACCACCAATGGTGTAGAACAACAGCGAATGCCCCAAAAATCGGTATCTAGCATAGGCAGCAAAGTCCCAACCCAATATATACTCACTAGAGAGGCGTTCCTGCTCGGTTAGGGTTCGTGGTTTCATTGGTGTTACTCCTGCAGTGATTCCCGCAGAGAAACTTTCGGGATTGCCAAACATGTATCGTGCGTGGAAATCTGGAATCAAGCCTTGAGTTTGCGCAAGTCCATTTATACCACTATATAGAGTAAGCGCAAGATCAAGCTTTGAGAACTCACCAAGCCCTCTTGTGTAGCGAGCCTGAAAAGGGCGACAAATAATCATATAGGGATTACCTGCGGCATAGTTCACAGTTGGCGCTGCTACATCGAAACCCTGCAACGCATTTGTTTGACCAATCAGGAATTTATCTTTCCCCCAATCCAAAGACAGAAAACCATGGCGCAAACGCGGCACTCCAATAGGTGCAGAACCTGAACCCAAGAAGTCAATCTCTACAAAAACTTTTGCCTTAGCAGATAGGATATCATCCATAGTTGCCGAGGCATTCAACACACTCGAGGCAACAGAGCCTATAAACTCTGGGCGTTTTGAAATATCCTCACCAAAATCGTTAAACTCCGGAGCAGCAGGGGCTATATACTCAAGGGTTGTATTATGAATAATTTGATGAGAATCATAAGTTGCATAAGCATCAAAGCGACCACCAAAGGTAAATTTCACTTTAGATTCTTTTTCTTGAGCATTTGCACTAAAGCAAGCAAGAGAGCCAAAGGCTAGGGCTATAAATAATCGCAGCATAAAAATATTTTTACAGTTAAATTTGTGCAAATGTAGCGATTTTTGTAGTAAATTTGAGGTTTATAGTTAATTTTGCAGAATATTAGCAGCGTGCTGAATCCAAATAAAATTAGTTAGATGGCGAGTTTAAAGATAGATAGCCCCTTCAAACCTATGGGCGACCAACCAGAGGCAATCAAGCAATTGGTCGAACAGCTCTCGCGCCAAGTTGGACACAACGTTCTACTGGGGGTGACAGGCTCGGGTAAGACTTTCACTATGGCAAATGTTATCGAGAAGCTCGATCGCCCGACTCTTATTTTGAGCCACAATAAAACTCTCGCCGCACAACTCTATGGTGAATTCAAGAGCTTCTTCCCTAACAATGCGGTTGAATATTTTGTTTCATACTATGACTACTATCAACCCGAAGCCTACCTCCCGACTTCGGACACCTATATAGAAAAGGATCTCTCTATTAATGATGAGATTGAAAAAATGCGCCTTTCGACCACAAGCACTCTTTTGAGCGGCAGGCGAGATGTGATAGTCATCAGCTCTGTGTCGTGTCTATATGGTATTGGCAACCCTGCCGATTTCCAAGAGAATACTATTACTATTA
>CAYJLL010000044.1:0-12014 GCA_964370955.1 uncultured Rikenellaceae bacterium
CACCTGCGCCGTGGTCGTGGATAGAGATAATCGGGTTGTCTGACTCCTCAGCAATTGCACGCACTGCATTGTAGGCACGCTTTTGCATCTCAGGGTTAGAGCGCTGGATAGCGTTAAGCTCGATAGCACCAGCAAATTCGCCAGTGTCTACTGAACTCACAGCTCCACCACCCATACCAATACGATAGTTATCACCACCAAGCAAAACGACTTTATCGCCCGTTGATGGCTCGTCTTTGAGGCAGTCTACTTTTTTACCATAGCCGATACCACCAGCCAACATAATTACTTTATCGAAACCAAAGTTCTTGCCGTTCTCTTGGTGCTCGAAAGTGTAAAGCGAACCACAGATAAGTGGTTGACCGAATTTATTACCAAAATCACTAGCACCGTTAGAGGCTTTGATTAGGATGTCCTCTGGAGTTTGATACAACCATTTTCTCTCGCCCATAGCCTTTTCCCACTCACGGCCACCATCCAAACGAGGATAAGCAGTCATATAGACAGCCGTACCCGTCATAGGGAAAGCACCTTTACCACCTGCTACACGGTCACGAATCTCGCCACCAGTTCCAGTTGCAGCACCGTTGAATGGCTCTACGGTTGTTGGGAAGTTATGAGTTTCGGCCTTGATCGAGATCACACTATCGTAGTCTTCTATATTATAGTAGTCTGCTGTAGCGTGAGTCGCTGGGGCAAATTGCTCTGCGTGAGGACCTGCCAAGAATGCACAGTTGTCGGTATATGCCGATACTACTGCACCTTGATGGGTGTTGGTGGTCTTGCGAATCAATCCAAAGAGAGTGCTCTCTTTTTCCTGACCATCGATAATAAATTGACCATTGAAGATTTTGTGACGACAGTGCTCAGAGTTCACCTGTGAGAAACCAAACACCTCAGAATCGGTCAACTTACGACCAACCTTCGCACTAACGTTCTCAAGATACTCGATCTCCTGCTCCACCAAAGCAAGGCCTTGCTCTTGGTTGTAAGCACGGATATCATCAATGAAAACAATATCTTCTGGGGTGTGAGTGATAGTGAAAATTTCTTGATCGATGCGATTATACTCTCTAAAGAGCATTTTATCGAAAGTTGGGTTTTCACCTGTCACAAAAAATTCTTCTATACGCTCGATTCCCTCAACTCCCATGTTCTGAGTGATCTCAACGGCGTTAGTACTCCATGGAGTGATCATCTCACGGCGGGGTCCAACAAAAACCCCTTCGATCGAGTCGTAGTCAAGAGCCTCAGCTCCCGAGAAGAGCCAAGAAAGTTTATCAATGGTTTGCGCATCAAACACTTCAGTGTGCTCAACTACAAAAATTGTCTGGTTTTTCTTAAAAAGTTTTATCATCGTTGTGTGACTTTAGATTTTCTTTTCCGCTAATACTATAACTATAGTAATGCACAAAGGTAATACTTTTTTTCGCGGCTTTGAGCTATTTTGCAAATTTTTATCGTTTCAGGGCTCACAATTTTTTTATCTCATTACAATAAATTAACTTTGCCACCGATTATGGAAATTTTTAAGCAGGCCGCCCTCTTGCAAGAGGCGCTACACAATCAAACCAAAGTTGGTTTTATCCCCACAATGGGAGCCCTACATCAAGGGCATATTTCCTTGGTGGAACAAGCACGAGCGCAGTGTGATGTGGTCGTGGTGAGCCTTTTTGTGAATCCGACCCAGTTCAACGACCCCAAAGACTTGGAGCGTTACCCGAGGGATTTACAAGGCGATGCAGCAATGCTGGAGAAGGCTGGAGTGGACTTCGTGTTCGCACCTTCTGTGAGCGAAATATACCCCGAGGGTCAGACCATTAAGAATGATTACGATTTTGGGGATCTGGAAAATGTAATGGAGGGAAAGTTTCGCCCAGGACATTTCGCAGGAGTTGCTCAAGTTGTGGGCAGGCTTTTTGATATAGTGGGTCCGGATGTGGCGTTTTTTGGTGAGAAAGATTTTCAGCAGCTCGCAATTATTCGAGCGCTAGAGAAACTCCGTGGAGATAAAATCCAAATTGTGGGCTGCCCTACAATCCGCGAAGAAAGCGGGCTGGCTATGAGCTCTCGCAATATGCTCCTGAGCCATGATGGGAGAGAGACTGCCTCTTATATATATAGTGTATTAAAACAGGCGTCGAGTATGGGTAGCGAAAGCGGCGAGAGTGTGAGAGAGTGGGTTATGGAGGAGCTGGCGAAGGTTTCAGATTTTCGCTGTGAGTATGTAGAGGTGGTTGATCCGTTGAGCCTACAACAGGCAAAAGGCCAGGCAAAGGCAGCAAGAATTTGTGTTGCTCTCTTTTTTGAGGGAGTGCGACTAATTGATAATATTGCAATAAAATAACTTAAAGTAAGCTAGAGGACCTAGTTGAAGTAAATCAAGATTATTAGATATAAAAAAAGATATGTTGATCGAAGTTCTAAAATCAAAAATCCACCGAGTGAGTGTCACTCAAGCGGATTTGAACTATGTTGGTAGTATCACCATTGACGAGGCGTTGATGGAGGCAGCCAATATTATCGAGGGAGAGAAAGTTGCAGTGGTTGACAACAATAACGGCTCTCGTTTTGAGACCTATGTCATCAAAGGGGAGCGAGGCTCAGGAGCTATTTGTGTCAATGGTGCGGCGGCTCGACTTGTGAGTGTGGGCGATGTGCTTATTATCATTTCCTATGCGCACATGGAATTCGAGCAGGCCAAAACCTTCAAGCCATGGATTGTCTTCCCAGATACCCTTAGCAATCAATTGCTTTAAGGGGGTCTTGGCGTACAATTACATACGAAAACACGAGAGCAGTATGCTTAAAACATACTGCTCTCTATTAAAATACATTGTCTTATGAATGCAATTTTGATTGGCATCTTCATTTTGGGTATTATTCTAATCGCCCTCGAAGATAAGACTCATATTAACAAGGCTGCTACTGCTCTATTTATGGCGGTGGGGGCTTGGGTAACACTCTCTTGGTTGGGACACATACCCGATATTACTGTGCCTTTTGTCGAACAACTTGGCGAGACTAGCGAAACGCTATTTTTTGTGCTCGGAGCACTCACGATAGTCGAGCTGACCGATACCCATGGAGGTTTTAGGGTTATCACCCAAAGAATTACCACCAATAATAAGCGCAAGCTGCTGTGGGTGCTTTCAGCTATCACGTTCTTTTTGTCGGCATTGCTGGATAATATTGCCACTGCAGTAATTGTGATTGCCATTCTGCGCAAGATGGTCGAGGATAGAAACGACAGACTAATATATGCCTGCGCCACCATCATAGTGGCAAACGCAGGTGGAGCATTCTCACCCATTGGCGATGTTACCACCATCCTTTTGTACACGGGCGGCAATGTTGAGCCTATGCACCAAATCAGCTCGCTCATACTCCCCTCGCTGGTTTGCGCCATCATACCACTACTGATTATTACAACTTTCTTCAAAAAAGGAGAAACCCTACCCGCCAATAATGAACTAAAGCGCGAGGATGACAATCTTCCAAAAATCACTAGCCTATCGCGCACGGTGATTCTTGTGATTGCACTACTAACCATGATTTCGGTTCCTATCTTCAATGACTGGACTCACCTACCTCCGTTTTTGAGCATTATGCTGGGAGTGGCTATGCTTTGGGCATACACCGATGTTATGTATAGAGTCTACGAAAAGCGTGCTGCCAAGGCTGGAAAAACCTACACAGATGCGGAACTCCCTTTAACAAAAATACTTAATCGACTAGATATAAGCACAATACTATTCTTCCTTGGGGTCTTAATGACTGTTGGCGCATTGAATACCTCGGGGATTCTAGTGGGTGTGGGTGAAGGGCTTGCTCAGGCTGTTCCTAGCCCATTGGGACTGAGTGCAACCATTGGAGTAATGAGCTCGTTTATGGATAATGTTGCGCTGGTTGCTGCCACCCAAGGGATGTACCCTCTCGCTGAGGCAGGAGTGTATGCGAGCAACTCTGAATTTTGGACTTTCCTTGCCTACTGCTCTGTCACTGGCGGTTCGCTACTAATCATAGGCTCAGCAACAGGAGTAACAGTGATGGGAATGGAAAAAGTGTCGTTTGGCTACTATCTAAAAAAATTCAGCCCACTAGCGATACTAGGCTACGCAGCTGGCGCAGGAATATTCTTGCTTTTAAACTAAAGATAATATCAACTAAAGAGGCGACGCCACTATCTGGCTCTCCTACTTAATAAAACAATTAAACGCCCTTGAAGATTCTCTACAATCTATTTATACGCTTGTTTATGGCGGCACTATATTTAGTGTCGCCTTTTAAGCGTAAGGCTAATCTACTACTGTGTGGTCGTCGGTCGACTCTAGGGAGTATAGCGCAAAAGATGGACTCTATTCGTGCGAGCCGTAGTGCGGACACTAAGGCTAAGGCGCACACAACGTGGATTCATGCTGCATCGCTGGGTGAATTTGAACAGGCGCGCAACTTCATAGATCGCCTCAGGGAGCAATCGCCAAATGAGATAATTATCGTCACCTTCTTCTCGCCATCGGGCTATGTACCAAGAGCTAACTACCCCGCAGCCGATGGTGTATTCTACCTGCCTGCCGACACTAAAGCCAATGCAAGAAAGGTTGTAGAGGCAATTGATGCCGATTGTGTGGTGTTTGTTAAATACGAATTTTGGTATTACTACCTCCGTGAGATCGAACGCAGTGGGGCGCAACTATTGCTCATCAGCGCATTGTTTCAAAAGAAATCACAGTTCTTCAAATGGTATGGGGGCTTCTTCCGTGGTATGCTCCACAAATTCAGCCATCTGTTTGTGCAGGATAAATACTCCGCAAAACTACTCTACCGCATAGGCATAGCCAATGTTACCGTAGCTGGAGATACTCGCTTTGACAGGGTTCTAGAGATTGCCCAGCAAGCAAAAGAGCTTCAAATCGTGGAGAGTTTCACCTCGCAAGCCACCCAGACTCTTATTGTAGGTAGCTCGTGGGAAGAAGACGAAAAGCTAATTGCAAAGCTCACCCAAGACAAAAAAGAGCTTAAAGTTATTATCGCTCCCCATAATGTGAACGATGATAATATAGAACGCATAAAAAAACTATTCCAGTCGCGAACTATTGCTCTCTACACCCAGAGCACCCCTGAGGATGTTACGCAGGCCGAGGTCTTGATTATCGACTGTATAGGAATCCTCTCGAGGGTCTATCGCTACGGTTCGCTTGCCTACATAGGGGGAGGGTTTGGTAGCGGGATCCACAATATCCTCGAGGCTGCGACTTGGGGATTGCCAGTGATTTTCGGTCCTAAATACCAAAGATTCGCCGAGGCACACGATTTGATAGAGCTAGGTGGTGGAGTGTCGGTGAAAAACCTAACGGAGCTTGAGAGTGCCTTTGAAAATACTATTGGAGATCTGGAGAATAGATCAAAAATCTCAAGGGAGTATGTCCAACGCAAAGCTGGCGCAACAGAGAGAATTTTGCAGTACATCAACCAAGATTAGACCATGCAATATTTCCCCCTAAAAACTCGTTAATGAACAACACGCCCAACCCAAACATTAACCCCAAAATTTAACAACCATGAAACACATCATCCTTTCACTTGCATTGACCCTTGCCTGCACTGTGAGCTATGCTCAAAAACAAAGCAAAGAGGAAGCTCGCGCTGCCAAGAAAGAAGCTCGTGCCGCTGAGAAGCAGAAAAAAGCTGATGAACTGGCAGTTGAAATCACCGAAATGCTCATTAGCAAGGAATATCGCTTCCACGCTGAGCGTGCAATATCTGGTCTTTCTCGCAAGCCCTACATTGACCTTGCGGGCGATGACTACAGTGTGCAAGTCGAGGGGGATGAGATCTCACTTCAACTACCCTACTATGGAGAAGGGCACACAGCTATGATAGGTATGAAAGAAAGTCCCATTACCTTTGACGCTCCAATCACGAGCTACACAACTCGTGGAAACCTAGCAAGCAAAGACGGACTCACAATAGTTATAGAAACCAAGGGCACGGGTAATCTATACACAATTTTGGTATTCTACGTATTTGATAACAGCGACACCCGCCTGTTGGTTAGAGTTCAAGGACTCTCTGACATTGAATTTATTGGATACATTGACAAGGCAGAAAACATAAAATAAATATAACACTAACAACAATACTAAATGAACAACACACTAGAGAAAGTGATCTGCAAAGCACTTGATGATAAAAAAGGCGAAAATATTAAATTAATAGATCTTCGAGAGGTCGAAGGTGCGATCTGCGACTGGTTTGTGATCACTGATGCTGCCAGCAGCGTACAGGTGGGCGCCTTGGCAGACAACGTGGAGAAGGAATGTCGTGACAAACTATCGGAAAAAGTAATTCGTATCCAAGGCCAAGAAAATGCGCTGTGGATAGCTATGGACTACGGTAATGTTATGGTACATATTTTCCAAAGCGAGATGCGTGATTTCTATCGCCTCGAAGAGCTTTGGGCTGACGCGCCAACTACGGATTTTCCAGCATAAGTATTGTTTTAGAAATGCAAGAGAGGGACGATATTCACATTGTGCCTTCTTTTCGTTTTGGGACAACTACACATTTTTTTCAAGAGAGACAGCAATATTAAAATTATGCAAAAAAAGACAACAAAGAACAAGATAGATGTATCGTGGTTCTGGATTATACTCATTGGTGGTATCTTAATTTTTGGATTTATGGGGGGGAGTAACGCCCCTAGCGAGATAACAAAGCGCACCTTTATAGACTCTATGCTCCGCACTGGCAACATCCAAAAGGTGATTGTCGAGGGGGGCGAGACTCCTCGTGCGCAGGTGTATGTCAAGCCAGCAAAGATCGAACAATACAAACAAGACGCTCGCTGGGCGCATATCCCCGAGAGCGGCTACCAATTCTATTTTGGTGTTGCCGATTCACCCGAATTCGAAAAGGAGTTCTACGACTCTTTGGCAACCTCAAAATTCCCACGCTCTGTTTCCTTGAGCTTCGAGGGCAAACAGCAGACTTGGTTTGATATGATCTTGGGGGCACTGCCTTTTATTTTGATTATCATTTTCACTATCTACATCTTCCGCCGCATGGGTAATGCTGGCGGTGGTGGCGGTGGCGGCGGTGGAGTTTTCAGCGTTGGTAAGGCCAAAGCTCAACTCTTCGACCGCGACAACAAAGCCAAAGTGACCTTCAAAGATGTTGCAGGACTTCAAGAGGCTAAAGTTGAGGTGATGGAAGTTGTAGACTTCTTGAAAAATCCTCAAAAATACAAAGAACTAGGAGGTAAAATCCCTAAGGGCGCACTGCTTGTAGGCCCTCCAGGTACGGGCAAGACTCTTCTTGCGAAGGCCGTAGCGGGTGAGGCAAATGTGCCATTCTTTAGCATCAGCGGTTCGGATTTCGTGGAAATGTTCGTAGGTGTGGGCGCTTCGAGAGTGAGAGATTTGTTCCGTCAGGCAAAGGAGAAATCGCCTTGTATTGTTTTTATCGACGAGATTGACGCTATCGGGCGTGCTAGGGGTAAAAACAGCGGATGGAGCTCTAACGATGAGCGCGAAAACACTCTCAATCAACTACTTACAGAAATGGACGGCTTTGGCACTAACGCAGGAGTAATTATTCTTGCGGCAACCAACCGTGCGGATATTCTCGATAAAGCACTTATGCGTGCAGGACGTTTCGACCGCCAGATCCACGTGGATTTGCCTGAAGTCAAAGAACGTGCTGAGATCTTCGGGGTTCACCTCAAAAAACTCAAACTAGACCCAACTCTTGAGCGTGATTTCCTATCAAAACAAACCCCAGGGTTCTCGGGAGCTGATATTGCGAACGTTTGTAACGAGGCTGCGCTTATTGCGGCTCGTGGCAATAAGTCGCAAATCGAGAAGAGTGACTTCTTGGAGGCCATCGACAGAATTGTGGGTGGACTAGAGCGCAAAAGCAAGGTATTGAAGCCACAAGAGAAGCGAGCGATTGCTTTCCACGAGGCAGGCCACGCAACTGTGAGCTGGTTCTTGGAGCACGCAAACCCTCTATTGAAAGTGACTATTATCCCTCGTGGTCGTGCGCTGGGAGCAGCGTGGTATATCCCCGAAGAGCGTCAGATCACCACTCGTGAGCAAATGCTCCACGAAATGGCATCGCTTCTTGGAGGTCGTGCATCAGAGGAGCTAACCTTTGGTGAGGTGAGTTCGGGCGCACTGAATGATTTGGAGCGCACAACCAAACTTGCCTATGCTATGGTGGCTTATTATGGTATGAACGACAAGGTGGGTACTCTATCATATTTTGATAGCTCGGGATCTGATATGAATTTCTCGAAACCTTACTCAGATTCAACAGCTCAACTAATCGACACCGAGGTTCGCGCCTTGATTGATAGTAGCTACGAGAATGCAAAGGCTATCCTTAACGAGCATAAAGAAGGCCTAAACAAGCTCGCAGAACTACTCCTGGAGCGCGAGGTTATCTTCACAGAGGATATGGTAGATATTTTCGGTAAGCGCCCTTGGGCTAGCTCTCAAGATGAGGATCTAGCTCAGTCAGCAAATGAGCCTGCGGATGAGCAAGCAAACGAGCCTGCAGTTGAGCCTGCAGTTGAACAAAAGGTCGAGGTGCAAACTGAGACTACTATTAAGGAAAACACTGAAGAAAATACAGAACTAAAATAATGGAAATTAAAGGACTCTCTGGAGCGCAGGTTGAGGCGAGCAGAGCTAAACACGGAGCAAACATACTAACTCCTCCACCTCGCACGCCGCTGTGGAAACTATTTTTAGAGAAATTTAACGACCCTATTATCCGCATCCTTCTTGTGGCTGCTGTGCTCTCGCTTGTTATTTCGATTCGCGAGGGTCACTACGCCGAGACTATTGGTATCTTCGTTGCTATATTTCTAGCAACTGGGGTATCTTTCTTCTTTGAGATGGATGCCGCTCGCAAATTCGATGTACTTAACCAAGTCAACGAAGATACGCTCTACAAAGTGATTCGTGATGGAGTGACCATAGAGGTGGGCAAAAAGGAGCTGGTTGTGGGCGATGTGGTTATTCTGGAGACTGGCGAGGAGATACCTGCCGATGGATTACTGCTTGAGGCTACGGCTCTGAGTGTGAATGAATCTACCCTCACGGGTGAGCCTTCTATCAAAAAGAGCACCGACCCAGCGGATTTCAAAGCCGAGGCAACCTACCCCACTAACCACCTACTGCGTGGCACTTCGGTTATCGAGGGTAACGCTGTGATGGAGATACTTAAAGTGGGCGATGCCACCGAATTTGGTGGTGTGGCTCGTGAGGCGACAATCGAGAATGAGCAACAAACCCCTCTGAACCTTCAACTAGATCGAATGGCAAAGATGATTGGGGTGATTGGTTTCTCGCTTGCGCTTGTGACTTTCCTTGCAATGACCGTTAAGGATTTCACTGCCTCACCTATCTCACTGGGTGAGTTGGGACTACTTGGCGCAGCTCTCTTTGGAGCTTTTATTGCTCTAGGAAAAGTATGGATACCTATCGTGTTTGATGCACGAGAACTGATGGGCTCGAAAAAAGAGCGCAGCGAGAGATTCAAAAAGTCCTCGATGTTCTACTGGCTGACGCTAGGGGTTATGGCATTTGGTGCAATTGCTCTCATAGGTATTCCTTTTGGAGTACATTTTTGGGAGGCAGGCCACTGGGTGTCTTTTGATATTGCCGACCGTATTTTGCAACACTTTATGGTGGCTGTGACTTTGATTGTTGTTGCAGTTCCCGAGGGGCTACCAATGAGCGTTACGCTATCTTTAGCACTCTCTATGAGAAAAATGCTCAAGGCGAACAACCTTGTGCGCAAGATGCACGCTAGCGAGACTATGGGGGCAACCACTGTGATCTGTACTGACAAAACGGGCACGCTCACTCGCAATCAAATGCGTGTGGACACGATGATAGAGATCATCGAGGATAAAGAACTACTACTCAAAGCCATAGCAACTAATAGCACCGCCCACCTTAACCCCGAGGGCGAGCCGCTGGGTAACCCCACCGAAGGGGCGCTACTACTATGGCTCAAAGACCAAGGGGCGGATTACAGCACTCTGCGAAGTGATATTACAGATCAAGTGCCTTTCTCCTCTAAGCTCAAGATGATGCAAACCACTGTCGCATTCCGTGGCAAGAGCTACACTTTTATTAAGGGTGCGCCCGAGTGGGTGGTTCAGAAGTGTCAGGGGGTAGATATGGAGAAATTTAATGAAACTCTAATCGGTTTCCAAAATCGTGCGATGCGCACTCTTGCACTAGCGATTGAGGTGGACGGAGTATGCTCACTTCAAGCCATTACCGCTATTGCTGACCCTATCCGTGAGGATGTTCCTGCGGCGGTTGCAGATTGTTTTACCGCTGGTATAGCCATCAAGATGGTGACGGGCGACACACCTGCTACGGCTCGTGAGATTGCTCGCCAAATTGGTCTATGGGTTGAGGGCGATGGTGAGATTAACGAGATTACAGGCCCTCAGTGGGAGGCTCTTTCGGAGGAAGAAGCCTATGAGCGTGCTGCTCACCTGAAAATTATGGCTCGTGCACGCCCTATGGACAAACAACGTTTGGTGAAACTGCTCCAAAAACGTGGTGAGGTAGTTGCCGTAACTGGTGATGGCACGAACGATGCCCCTGCGCTGAATTTCGCTAACGTGGGGCTTTCTATGGGAACTGGTACTTCGGTTGCCAAGGAGGCTTCGGATATTACGCTGCTTGATGATTCATTCGCCTCGATCGCTCGTGCGGTGATGTGGGGACGTTCGGTTTATATCAACATTCAGAGATTTGTCCTCTTCCAACTAACCATCAACGTTGCGGCTCTCTCGCTAGTGTTCCTAGGCTCTTTACTTGGGTTTACTCTACCGCTAACGGTTACACAGATGTTGTGGGTAAACCTAATTATGGATACTTTTGCCGCTGGTGCACTAGCTTCGCTTCCTGCCGATCCTAAGGTGATGGACGATAAGCCACGAGGATTGGGCAGCTTTATTATCTCGCCATTTATGGGGCGTTCTATCCTCTCAACGGGTCTTCTGTTTGTGGGGCTATTAATGGGGCTTCTATTTTGGATGACACCCGAGGGTGGAGGCGAAATTTCTCGCTACGATCTTTCGATGTTCTTCACTATCTTCGTGATGTTGCAGTTCTGGAATATGTTTAACGCCAAGGCCTACCGCAGTGGTAGCTCGGCTTTCAAGGGACTACTAAAATCACCAGCATTTTTGATCGTTTCGCTCATTATTGTCTTGGGTCAGGTTCTGATTGTGAGCTTCGGTGGCGACGCTTTCAGGGTTGTACCACTAGAGCTAAAAGATTGGCTGATGATTATCGGTTCGACCTCCATTGTGCTAATCATAGGCGAGGTGGCTCGATTCTTTACTCGCAAAAAAGCCTAACTTACGCAAGTAAGACACATATTAAATAAAAGGGACTATCTCCGTGGAAGAGATAGTCCCTTTTATTATTGCCAGCGGCAGTGCTTCCCCGTGCGGTGGTGCACCCGAGAAGCAAACCAAATAATTGCCGTGTGCGGATTAGCAGGGCGTACGCTCCCCTCCACGGGAGCCCTGCTCTCTTTCGTTACACTTCAGAGCGCAGTTCACCCGCAGCGCACGCCCCATGCAAAGGCAAACCATAACCGCGCGTACCGCCCCAAACTAGAACTTAAGATCGCCAAAATACCCTTGCCTATTGAAATCATCTACTACTTTTTGTTCGACACTTGTGCGTTTAATCACTGGATTATTTTCCCAGAACTTCGGGTCGTAGGGTATTTTGTCAATCTCCCCAGTTATGGCAGCCCGTGACTTGATCAATTCTTTATCTAGGGCTTGGTCAGTGCTATAATCCATTGCAAGAGCGATAGAACTAACTTTCACACTGTGGTTTTTACCTAGAACACTAACATTGAAATGCAGTTCGGTGCGTGCAGATTTTAACACAGGGTAAGCAATTCCAGGCACATCAACATAGGTAAAAGACAAATAGAGTTTTCTATCTCTGGCTCTAAGAAAT
>CAYJLL010000045.1:0-11858 GCA_964370955.1 uncultured Rikenellaceae bacterium
TATCGAAGGCGAAAGTAGTAGTCTCCCACGACTCATCACGACGATAGCCAGTTTCGGTATCGGTCGAGTTGATAGCAAAAGTGCGGTAAGCGTCTGCTGCCTCAGGCATTAGATCCACAAGAGCGCGCTCCCAGTTTTCGATAGGCTTATAGTCTTCGATATTCCATGTGTAGTCAGCCACACCATAAAGAGCGATTTTCGACGCCTCGCCGTGCTCCATAGGGTTGCTCACAAAACCTGCCATGTCGTTCTTGTCTGCCACCTGAGAGTTACCATACACAGGGCCCTGAAGCATGATGTGCTTTACGTAGTCGGTCACAGGGTAATTCCACCAGATGAAAGTTGGGCGGTTGATTAGCGAGTTCACAAACTCTAGAGTACCATCTGTGATATCACAGCAGATATAATCACCAGTCCACATTACATGAATCGAAGGGTGAAGATTATCGCCTAGGTGTGAAAGATAGCCATCCTCCGAAGGGTCAGCCCATAGTTTGGTGTAGTCAGTTGGACACATAATCAAAGGCTTAACATCGCCTTTTGCCTCGACAAATTCTGTTTGGAGACGGTTCAAAAGCCCTGCTTGCATTTCGGCCTTAGTTCCTATGCCCGAGATATCATCGAAGAACACAGCGAACGAACGAACGCCCATAGCATACATAGACTCGAATTTCGCCAAAAGTTTTTGGTAGTCGCTCTCTGTCCATTGAATATCTCCACCTGGGTGGATAGCCCAAATAAAGTCTACTCGGTTGGCATTAGAAACCTCAACCAATTCTTTGATTCTTGCGCCCTCAACCTCTGGATAAGGATCGCGCCAGTTAGGAGCGTTCGGATCAACCTCTTTATCCTTTTGTCCATGGTAGGCTAGCGAAGAGTGATACGGATCATCCTTTGGACCATAGAGGTAAGAGTTCATTTTATATTTCCCGTAGTAGTCGATAAGCGATTTACGCACCTCGTGGCTCCAGGGCGTTCCATAGAAACCCTCAACAACCCCACGATAAGGTATATCAGGATAGTCTTTGATGGTCACCATAGGGATAGTATTGTCCACCACTAGTTGCTTTAGAGTCTGGATACCATAGAATGCTCCACGCTCATTGTAGCCTATGATGGTCACACCCTCTTTTGAGGTGGTCAGACTGTAAGCGCCATCCACTTGCTCAACGCCCGCCGCCTTTGATTCAGCCTCGCCAAAAGTGACAGTCAAAGGAAAGGCACCATTTGCAAATGTAAGTGCATCTGATAGCTCGCTTGCAGAACCCTCGTTTTTGAAACCGTCTTTCACCGAAATCCACTCAGAGGTGGTTTGTTCGATTGAATGGGGCGTTGGGTTTACTACGATTTTCTTAGGGGGAGTTTCATTACAAGAACCCATAGTCATCACTAGGGTCAGTGCAAGAACAGAAAAAAGATTTTTCATAAAGTTTTTTAGTTTGTTGTTTATGTTTTTTAGGTAATTAGAGTTTACTTTCTCTTAGAGCGGTATTGCGCAAACTTTGAGAGTGTTTTGCCTGCAGGCTTAGAACCACCTCGAGCTGAACCTTGTCCCTCTCTTTTGGGTGGTCGTGCTTTTGCGCTAGGGCTTGCCTTGCTAGAGGCCTTAGGAGCTCTAGAGTCTTTTCCCTTTGCGTCAGACTTTCCTTTAGCATCCGATTTCCCTTTGGCATCAGATTTGGCATTAGCCCCTCCAAAAGATCTCTCGGAGAAAGGCTTTTTGAAAAAACGCTTCTTTATGGGGTTCGCTTTAACAGGGCTCTCGGCTGCAGATTCATCTAGAGACCTCAAGAACTCCTCTAGCTCTTCGTCCTCTATCATTCTCCAACCCCCAACTTCAAGTTTGCCTAACTCCACATTCATTACTCGAATTCTACGCAGCCTTGTAACCTCGTAGCCAAGCGCCTCACACATACGTCTAATCTGACGGTTGAGCCCCTGGGTCAACACAATGCGAAACATTCCAGGGGTGAGCATCTCGACTTCGCACTTTCTGGTGCGAGTACCCAAGATCTCAACTCCTGCTGCCATCTTCTCAATAAACTCCGCAGTGAGGGGCTTATCCACCCACACCTCATATTCCTTTTGGTGATTATTCTCCGCTCTGAGGACCTTATTTACAACATCGCCATTGTTGGTCAACAGCAATAGACCCTCGGAGTCTTTATCCAGACGCCCGATATGGAAAATTCGGGTGGGAAAACCGATGAATTTAATCACATTGCTGGGATCGGATTTCTCGGAAGTCGATGTAATACCAACGGGTTTGTTTAGAGCGATATAGTGGTACTTTTCTTCTGTTGTGAGATTCTCAATCAGATTACCATTATAGCGGACTGTATCACGTGGTTTGACCTGCGAGCCAACGGAAGCACGGCGACCATTAATGGTCACCTTGCCAACCTCGATAGCACGGTCTGCTTCACGGCGAGAGCACACACCCGCGTCGCTCAAGAATTTATTTAATCGCATTGTATTTGTTTTATTAGCTTATGCTTTTTTTGCATCAATTCGCTTAACCACAACACCGTAGATAATCAGCGCTACTGCCGACACGGCTGCTATCACAGCAAAGTAATACCAGATATAGTGGGCATTGGCTGTTGCCGCTTGCCACTGCTCGGTGGTCTCAAATGACATTGGGTCTGGGCAGTATTTGCTCAGCAGCCATCCCGAAAGACCGAATCCTAAGATAGAGGAAATAAACGAGTGAAGGTGGCTAAAACCTAGATACATACCCTCTTCGCCCTTTGGAGCTTGAAGCGAGAAATACTCCAAGAAACGAGGCGAGATGAAAGTCTCTGCCAAACCTTGGAACACGATACCCACTACCATAGAGAATGCCACTGGGTGCATACCTAGAATCGTAGTATTAGGGTCGAGCATATTTCCCGATGCCATACATATTGCCGAAATAGGCATAATGAACATACCCCAAGTCATAGAGGTCAAAGCCGTGCGGCGTTTCATTATGGAGGTCACAAGATTCACCGTCAACACCACAACAAGTGGGTTTACGTTGGCATACCACGATGGAGCAGCACCCTCACCAGCTAGGCGAAGAACATACTTTGGCATAGTGGCGTAGAGCTGGTGTTGAACCATCCAAAAACCTGTGATAATCAAAATCAAGGTAATCAAACGACCGTTAGTACAGATGCGACCTAGAGCCTGCATAATATCGCTCATCTTCTTGGCAGTGCCGTTTTCTTTTGCGCTCTTATAGAAGAAGTAAATCGCAATAACCGCCAACAGAGTCATAGCCGCTGAGAAGTAGTTTAGGTTGATAAGACCCTCATTACCCATAGCATCACGAAGAGGCTTTACGATTGTTTTTCCAGAGAAAGCTCCGATGTTTACCATAGAGTAGAAGATAGAAAAACCTTGCGCACGAGTATCAGGAGTGGTTTCTTTAGCTACAGTACCGGTGATAACAGATTTCACAAACGAACCTCCGATCACAATCAAAATCATAATTGGGATAATCGCATAGCGTGAGCTGCTCTCCAATAGGCCAGTAAATTTAGTATCCATACCATACTCCACCAATCCAGAGCTCTCCAGATAGGTTGGTAGTACTCCAAGGCCCAAATAACCTAGGGTCAAAAGCGAGAAGGCCAGAAGCAACGCGCCTCGAAAGCCCATCTTGTCGGCAATCGCACCAGCAAAAGTGGGAAGGAAGTATAGAAGTGCAGAGAATGTACCTGCAATAAGTCCTGATTCGACATCATCAAAGCCAAGGATGCGGCTCAGATAAAGCGTGATAACAATAAATACGCCATAGTAGGCGGCACGTTCGAAGAGCTCAACTGTATTGGCTACCCAAAACGCTTTGGAGAATTTCGACTTCTTTGGTGGTGCAGTAGTGCTTTGTGTCATTGATTACTAGAGTTATTAAAATGTTTAAAAAATCATATCCCTGCAAAGATACATTTTTTTTCTAAAAATTTGCATATCTCCCCTATTATCTTTGGTTTACCAGTGAGCGAGGCTGTTGCTTCTAAGGGTGTTTTAATCAGCTCTCCTCCGCTTTTGATAATAACAAAGTCTGCCTCCAAAATTTTGGAGAACAGACTTTACATCGATTTTAAGAGTATCTTTTTTTTCGTCTTAAGAGAAATAATTTCTCATGCGGTCAAAGATATTGAGTTTGCTTTTCTTTGGTTTGAAATTCTCCGACTCTCTGAGCGCCTCAAGTGCTTTTTTCTCGCTCGAGCTAATGGTCTTTGGAGTGTAGATATCAACCACAGCTAGCAAATCGCCTGTACCACGGCGGTTAATATCGGGCACACCCTTGCCACGCAAACGCAACACACGCCCTGCCTCAACACCAGCCTCTATCTTCACCTTCGCCTTACCATCGACAGTTGGAATCTCAACCGAACCTCCAAGGATGGCATCCACAACATTGAGTTGAAGATTATAGATAATATCATTGCCGATAAGCTCCAATTCGGGGTGAGGTATCTGCTCGATAAGCACCAACAGATCGCCATTCACACCGCCACGCTTTGCAGCATTTCCTTTACCCGCAACCGAGAGCTGCATGCCCTCGCTAACGCCTGCTGGAATTTGAATCTCAACAACCTCTTCGCCTTTGGTCGTACCCGAACCCGAACACTTATCACAAGGCTTGGTAATAATTTTCCCCTCGCCATGGCAAGTAGGACACACACTCTGGCTAGCCATCTGACCAAACATAGTGTTTACGACCCTCTGCACCTGACCCGCGCCATTACAAGTCGAACAGGTTTGGATTGCGTTGGCATCGGCAGCACCCGTGCCGTCGCATTTATCACAAGGATTTAGTTTATTGATTTTTAGTTTCTTGGTCGAACCTTTAACAATCTCCTCAAGCGTTAGCTTTACCTTCACTCTTAGGTCTCCACCACGATTTACTCTCTGGCCACCCCCGCGCGAGCCACCAAAGCCCCCGAAGTGACCTCCGAAAATATCACCAAAGCGATCGAAGATATCGTCCATCGAGAATCCACCTCCAAAGCCACCGCCACCGAAGCCGCCAAAACCGCCGCCGCCAGCCTGACCGCCGTCCATTCCCGCATGACCAAACTGATCGTAGCGAGCCTTCTTATCATCGTTGCTCAGAACGTCATAGGCCTCGGCTGCTTCTTTAAACTTGCCTTCAGCCTCTGTGTCGTCAGGGTTTTTGTCAGGGTGAAACTTAATCGCCGCTTTTCTGTACGCTTTTTTTATCTCATCTGCCGAGGCGCTCTTATCGACCCCCAGCACATCATAGTAATCTCTTTTACTCATCTATTTTTTTAAAGGGGAGCATTTGTTTCTCCCTTAAATTAATTTTTATATTATTCGCCCACCACAACTTTTGCATGGCGAATAACCTTGTCGCCCATCTTGTAGCCTTGTTGCACCACGTCGATTACGCAATCCACTTTCTCTGGGTCACCCGTAGCAAATTTTGCTATCGCATCGTGGAACTCAACATCCAGTTTTGTACCCATAGCCTCAATAGCCTCTACGTTCTGGGTCTTTAGCACTTCTTGGAACTTTTTGTAGATCAATTCCATACCTTCTCGCTCAGCGCCCTCGCCGAGCACCTTGATTGCACGCTCAATATCATCGGCTACATTCAAAAATGCCAACACCACTCGTTCACCACCACTAGAGATCAATTCCATTTTCTCCTTGGCGGTGCGCTTGCGAAAGTTATCAAACTCCGCATTCAATCTCACATAACGATCTTGACATTGCGCCAATTCATCCTCCAGCGATGGAATCTCTGCCGTTTTGTCAGTTTCAGTGCAAGTTTCCTCTGCCGAAGTGTCAGTGTTTTCAGCAGTCTGCTCTACCTCAGGTTCAGAGGCCTCATTTGTAAATTCCTTATTTTCAGTCTTTTTCATGTTTTTCTAATGTTTTTACCCTATAGTATCGCAAAACCCATACCAGGTGCGAGCCGCACCTGCAATCATTTAGCTCGAACTGTGCCTTTAAAGAGTTAATACAAAATAGCGTAGCAGTCGCGGTGAGCTAAATGATTGCTGCTCCTGCTTGGAGCTAGGCTTGCTTAGGGATATAGCTTTCGAGGATTTTACCTTTACCCTCTAGGGTTAGTTCGGTGATAACGGCAGGAATAAGTACAGTCTCGCCAATTTTCATAGAGGTCTCTGTGGTCTGGGTTTTGATAGTCATCTCACCCTCCAAACACACATAGATCACAAAACTATCCAAATCGTTATAATTGCGCTCCATAGTTCCATCAACCTCGATTGAGTTGGTTTGGAAATATTGGCAAGTAGCAATTTGCGCTACCTCGCCCGCAGGGGCAGAATTAGTTACATCATACTCATCTGATTGCACATAGCTGATGGCATCAAGTGCAAGCTCGGTGTGAAGTTCACGGCTTTTTCCTTGATCGTCCACACGATTAAAGTCAAAAACACGGTAGGTTACATCCGAGGTCTGCTGAATCTCAGCAACCAAAATACCCTTACCAATAGCATGGATAGCACCTGCAGGGATAAAGTAAGCTGAATCTTTCTCTACCTTAAAGCGAGTTAGCAATTGGTCTAGCTCACCACGCTTTAGGAAGTCCATATATTTAGCTTTATCAACAGGTTGATTAAAACCTAGGAAAAGTTCAGCACCTGGTTGATGGTCCATGATATACCACATCTCAGTCTTGCCATAAGCACCATGGCGCGCAGCTGATAGCTCATCATCGGGGTGAACCTGAATCGAAAGGAAATCTTGAGCATCAATGAGTTTTACAAGCAATGGAAACTCCTCGCCAAATTTCTCATACACTCTATCGCCCATCAAATCACCCATATAGATCTCGATAAGCTCCTGAAGGTTATTGCCCTTTAGCGCTCCCTCGCTCACCACCGAAATGTCACCTTTGACACCCGAAAGTTCCCAGCTCTCGCCTATTTTGACGCCCTCAGGCAATTTCTTTCCAAATTTTGCTAGTTCCGCACCGCCCCAGATGCGCTCCTTAAGAAGGGGCTTAAATTTCAATGGATACAACATTTTTGTTTTGTATTTGTTTATGGTAAACTTTAAATTCTTGTCTGTATTGCTTGTTAGCTCGCACAAAAGTACTAACTTTGCCTTAGAAAACAGAAAAAACTCTTAAAAAATTTAATCACAATAACATATGAAACTCCTTTCGATCACTTGGGATTTTGACCCTATATTTTTCAGCATTGGCAGTTTTGACATTGCCTACTATGGCCTTTCGTGGCTATTGGCATTCACTCTGGGATACTGGATTTTTGGCAAAATAGTCAAGCGTGAAGGTCTCAATGACGATATGACGGGTTCAGCTTTCAACTACGCTCTGCTTGCAACTATCATCGGTGCTCGCCTGGGGCACTGCTTGTTTTACGATCCTGCCTATTTCCTCTCGCACCCTCTCGAAATAATCACGGGCATTCGCGATGGAGGTCTAGCTAGCCATGGTGCAGCTTTTGGACTGTTGGTGGGTATTTGGATGTATTCTCGCAAATGGAAAACGCCCTATATTTGGTTTTTAGATAGAATAGGAATTGTGGTTGCCATTGGAGGTGCCTGCATACGCATGGGCAATCTTTTCAACTCAGAGATCTACGGAGGCCCGACCTCGCTGCCTTGGGGTTTTGTCTTTGTGCGCGCGGGAGAGACTGAGCCTATGCACCCAACACAGATCTACGAGGCGCTTTCATATCTAGTCTTGTTTGCCCTACTAGCCCATATGTATTGGCGCACTAAGCTGAGCGATAAGCGAGGGGTGCTCTTTGGCACTTTCCTCATTGGACTCTTCGGCATGCGCTTTATTATAGAGAGCATCAAAAATGTGCAAGAAGGTTGGGAGATAGATATGATCGAGACTTTTGGCATTAACATGGGGCAATTGCTCTCTGTGCCTTTTGTGGTGGCAGGTGTTATTATCCTTGTTCGTGCGCTACGCAGCGAGCCTAAGCCCTACACTAATATGCCTACGGCAAAGCCTAAGAACGTGGGCTACAAAAAGAAGAAATAGCCCCTTTTTTAAAACAGAAGAATGGTAGATACAGCACTCCACAACGATATAGAGTATCTTATCCTTAGAGATTTGATGCATTTTGGCAATGTCACACTGCCTGAGATTTGTGTGCTCTCACTCAGCCAGCACCCCTCAGAAATCACCCCCGACCTGCAAACCATCCTACCCCCAAGGAAAACACTCGAGGTTTATCACCCAGAGAATGCAACCCCCAACAATATCATCTCATCCATAGCAGCCCACTACACAGACTGTTCGTTTGCTCAAGCTGCCACCTTCTATTGGAACTATATTGACCACGCCATCGCCGACGGTAACACGCTAACTATCAACTCTGTTGCAATAGTCGATATGTCATCTCTTGGGCTAATAACCACTTCGGAGACCCTAGCTCACCAATTGGAGCCTTTTGTGGCTCCGCTACCTCTACCCACGTTTGAGGGGCAAAGCGAGCAAGCAACTCCCATTGGCAATAGTGTCAGCGAGAAATCCACCACTCACAGAGAACCCTATCGTGGCGCAGCAGCATCGCCTAGCGGGGTTGATCGTGGGGCTTCGGGGACTATGATTTTCATTGCCACGGTACTAGTTATCATCGCCTCGGG
Organism: uncultured Rikenellaceae bacterium; assembly: GCA_964370955.1. Taxonomy (GTDB): domain Bacteria; phylum Bacteroidota; class Bacteroidia; order Bacteroidales; family Rikenellaceae; genus Mucinivorans. Next base: position 8,608 of record CAYJLL010000045.1, read on the forward strand.
ATTCCTTGCCTATTATTTTGCTATCGCCTAAAATAGAGATATACATATAAGCAAAAAGCTCAAGCACCCTATAGAGGAGCTTGAGCTTTTTTATTTCTAAATCTTACGTGTAAAGATTATTCCCACTCGATTGTTGCAGGTGGTTTTGAAGAGATGTCATACACCACGCGGTTGATACCACGCACCTTGTTGATAATCTCGTTAGAGATTTTCGCCAAGAACTCATAGGGTAGGTGTACCCAGTCGGCTGTCATACCATCGGTCGAGGTCACTGCACGCAATGCAACGCAATTCTCATAGGTACGCTCATCGCCCATCACTCCAACACTCTGAACTGGCAGCAACATTACGCCCGCTTGCCAAACATCGTCATATAGACCAGCCTCTTTTAGTCCGTCGATAAAAATTTTATCGGCCGCCTGCAGGATAGCCACTTTTTCTTTTGTCACCTCCCCTAGGATGCGGATACCAAGCCCCGGGCCTGGGAAAGGATGGCGAGAAAGGATATTTGCTGGAACATCCATCGCACGACCAATTCTACGCACTTCGTCTTTGAAGAGCAGTCGCAATGGTTCTACAATCTTTAGGTTCATCTTCTCGGGCAGACCTCCCACGTTGTGGTGAGATTTGATAGTCACAGAAGGACCTCCAACCGATACAGACTCGATCACATCAGGATAGATAGTTCCTTGTGCTAGCCACTTCACGTCAGTTAGTTTTTGCGCCTCCTCGTCAAAAACCTCAATAAAGTTCTTGCCTATGGATTTACGCTTTGCCTCAGGGTCGGTGATGCCTTTCAGGTCGCCAAGGAATTTATCGCCAGCATCCACGCCTATCACATTGAGACCCATTGTTTTGTAGCTCTCCAATACTTGCTCGAACTCACCACCACGCAACAGACCCATATCAACGAAGATACAAACCAGTTGGTCGCCAATGGCACGATGAAGCAGCTCGGCAGCAACCGAAGAATCCACTCCGCCCGAAAGACCCAAAACAACTTTGTCAGAGCCGATTTTCTCACGAAGATCTTTAACCGTAGATTCAATATAATTGTCTGGTGTCCAGTCGCCCGTACATCCACAGATTCTAATTACAAAGTTACGAAGCAACTCCATTCCCTCGGTAGAGTGATAAACCTCTGGGTGGAACTGGATAGCCCAAGTTTGTTCGCCCTCGATAGCATAGGCAGCGACTGCCACATCCTCGGTCGAGGCAATAATTTTGTAGTTATCTGGCAGACTAACGATAGTATCGCCATGCGACATCCACACCTGCGACTGCTCAGAGAGAGTATTAATCAATGGATTGCTTCCCTCAACCTTTGTCAAGTGAGCACGACCATACTCGCGGCTGTTGCTAGGGGCAACCTCGCCACCAAAGAAGTGAGCCAAATATTGCGCACCATAACACACCCCCAAAAGAGGTTTTTTGCCTTTGATACCCTCTAGGTCTATCTTTGGACACTGCTCATCACGCACCGAGTGAGGCGAACCAGAAAGGATCACACCCTGATATTGATCAGTGTTCTCGGGTAGATGGTTGTAGGGGAAGATTTCGCAATAGACATTAAGTTCACGGATTCTACGAGCAATAAGCTGCGTGTACTGCGATCCGAAGTCGATAATCAGAATTTTTTGCATCTTTAGTAGATAAGTTGTTGCTTTGTTTATATGGTGCAAAGATATAACTTTTTTAGCAAAGGTGCGAGCCTCTCGGGCAATTATGTTTAGAAAAAGACACAATTAGAACGCCATAAGCACAGACAACTACGCCTCTCTGGCAACGACAGAAAGAAGTAATTCACACATTACCCTCTGCTATATTACACAAAATGCACTCCTTTTTTTGAAGTGCATTTTGTGTAAGTAATAATAGAAAACTCTTTAGTCGAGCTCGTGGATAACAAGCCCTGAGCGCAATTTCGGCTCGAACCAAGTAGTTTTTGGAGGCATAATCTCGCCAGAGTCGGCTATGTCGGTGAGTTGTTTCATCGAAACTGGGAACATAGCAAAAGCAACCGCCATACTGCCATTATCAACTCGCTCTTGCAGCTCGCCTAGCCCACGGATTCCGCCCACAAATTCAACACGTGTATCACGGCGCAAATCTGTGATACCCAAAATCTTATCTAACACCAAATCCGACAGGATAGTCACATCTAGCACTCCGATTGGGTCTGCGTCATTGAATCGTCCCTCTTTGGCGGTGAACGAATACCACGCTCCATCAACATACAGTCCGAAGTTATGCAGAGCATTTGGTTTGTATATCTCAGTTCCAATTTTCTCAAGTTCGAAATCCTCTTGCATCTTCGAGAGGAACTCCTCGGTGCTCAGGCCATTAAGATCCTTCACCACGCGATTGTAGTCTATGATATGGAGCTGGTCGTCGGGGAAAATCACACTCAAGAAATAACAATACTCCTCAGTGCCCGTATGTGAAGGGTTGGCCTCACGCTTCTCCACCGCAACACGTGCAGCAGCAGCAGTACGATGGTGACCATCAGCCACATATAGAGAGTCTATGCCCTCGAAAATAGTGGTAATCTCGTCTATGGTCTCGGGGCAGTCCACCAGCCAAAGAGTGTGCCCGAAGCCATCCTCGGCAACGAAATCATACTCGGGGGTGCTCTTGATTATCTCCCCCACAATTTCATCCATTCTCTTATTTGGGTGATAAGAGAAGAACACAGGTTCGATGTTAGCATTTTGATTGCGCACGTGTATCATGCGGTCCTCTTCTTTGTCGGGGCGAGTAAGCTCGTGCTTTTTGATTGCCCCCGAGAGATAGTCCTCGAAGTGACAGCATGCCACTAGTCCATATTGTGTGCGCCCGTCCATAGTTTGAGCGTAGATATAGTAGTTGGGTTTTTGCTCTCGCACCAACCAACCATTGGCTTTCCACTGAGCGTAGTTATCAACAGCTTTTTGATAAGCCTCATCTGAATGTTCGTCGGCTATGGGTGTGAAATCTATTTCGGGTTTAATGATGTGTAGGAGTGATTTTTCGCCTGCCTCGGCCTTTGCTTCCGCTGAATTAAGGACATCATAAGGGCGAGATGCCACCTCACTGGCAAGCTCCGCTGGGGGGCGAACCCCACAGAATGCTTTGATTTTCATAATGTAATATACGTTTTTTTGGGTTATTATTATTTGTTCTAAGGTGATGGTGCGAGCGAACACAGCTGGGTGGTTTGGTTTACCTCTCAACGGCGTGTTTGAGGCGCACCGCACGGGGCTAAAGAGCGT
>CAYJLL010000046.1:0-3923 GCA_964370955.1 uncultured Rikenellaceae bacterium
TCCTCCCTCGCAGCCACTGATGATAATTGCATCAGCCTTTGCCTTTGCTACTCCTGCGGCAATAGTTCCAATTCCACTTTCAGCCACCAGCTTTACGCTCACTTTCGCACGAGGATTAACGTTCTTCAAATCGTAGATGAGCTGCGATAAATCTTCAATCGAGTAAATGTCGTGGTGTGGGGGCGGAGAGATAAGAGAAATTCCTGGTATCGAGTGACGTGTCTTAGCGATAACCTCATCGACCTTAAACCCTGGAAGCTGTCCTCCCTCACCGGGCTTTGCTCCCTGAGCCACTTTAATCTGCAATTCATCGGCATTTACAAGGTAGTTTGCAGTTACTCCAAATCTACCCGATGCTATCTGCTTGATTGAACTTCGAGCCTCGGATACAAAACGTTCGGCTTGCTCACCGCCCTCGCCCGTGTTGCTCTTTCCCCCTATTCGGTTCATCGCAATTGCAAGTGCCTCGTGTGCCTCTTTGCTGATAGAGCCAAACGACATTGCACCAGTGACAAAACGCTGAGTTATTGATTCAACGCTCTGAACCTGCGAGATATCGATCGGACGACCAGATCGGATCTGAAATCTATCACGCAAAAAGATAGGTCTGGGTTTTTCATTCACCTCATCGCTATATTCTTTATACTTTTGGTAGTCGCCAAGTCGAGTTGCGATCTGTAGTTTTGATATTGTTTGGGGGTTCCAAGCGTGTTGTTCGCCACCTTTTTGAAAGGTGTATTGCCCCAAGTCTCCTAGCTCTTGATCACTGAATCCTATTTTATGGAGCGCCAACAAATCTGCCGTTATATCCTCAATATCGGCTCCACCGATAGTTGAACTTGTGCCCTGAAAATAGCGATCAATAACGTTTTGCGAAATCCCCACCGCCTCGAAGAGTTGCGCTCCACGATAGCTCGCAAGGGTCGAAATACCCATCTTTGAGATAATCTTCAACAAGCCCTTGCCGATGGCAGAGATGTAGTTCGATTCCGCAAGCGAATAAGGGATAGAGAGCTCATCGCTATGAACCAAATCATCGAGGATGGCATAAGCCATATATGGGTTCACCGCACTAGCACCATAGCCTAAAAGCAGCGCAAAGTGCATCACCTCTCTCGCCTCGCCCGTCTCGACAATCACAGCGGTCTGAACTCGTTTACCCTTGGCTATAAGGTGGTGATGGACAGCAGAGATTGCCAATACCGAAGGAATAGCAGCACGCTGCGGATTGACTGCTTTGTCCGATAATATAATATAGTTGTACTTACTATCCACAGCGCTTTCTGCCTCTATGCAAAGATTTTCAATACAGGCCTCAACGCCGTTTTTATCGTCCACCTCGAAAGTCATATCTAGGGTTTTGGTTCGAAACCCCTTGTAGTCGATATTACGCAGAATATCCAAATCTCTGTTGGTGAGGATGGGTTGTTTGATGTGTACCATCTTACATAGCTCCTCATCGAATGAGAGTAGATTTTTATCAAGCGCACCGATATATCCATCCAAAGACATCACGAGCCCCTCTCTTAAGGGGTCGATAGGCGGGTTGGTAACTTGAGCAAATTGCTGACGAAAGTAATTAAACATCAGTTGTGGTTTCTCCGAGAAAACCGCAATGGGCGTATCATTACCCATAGAGCTAATGGGTTCGTAACCTTTCTCCGCCATCGGTAGCATCACTTTGTTTACCTCCTCGTCGAAGTAGGCAAATGCACCTTTTAGTTGATTTAGATTCTCCAACTTAGGGGTAGTTTTTCGCCCCGAAAGTATCTCTTCAAGGTGGATGCGATGTTTTCTTAGCCACTGACCATAGGGTCGCTCCTTCGCCAGAGATGCTTTAATCTCGCCATCTTTTTTTATCTCGCCCGTTGCCGTGTCGATAAGGATGATTTTTCCGGGTTGCAGCCTTCCGTGTTCGAGCACCTTATCGGCTGGAACTTCGAGAACTCCTGCCTCCGAAGCGATAATCATAATCTCATCGGTAGTAAGAGTATATCGTGCAGGGCGCAATCCGTTCCTATCAAGCATACCACCAGCATAGCGACCATCCGAAAACAATATTGTTGCTGGACCATCCCAAGGCTCCATTAGTATACTATGAAAATCCAAGAAATCCTTTAATTCATTCGATATTGGATTTTTGTCGTTGAAACTCTGGGGTACCATCATCGAAAGGGCGTGAGGAAGCGACAGACCGCTCATCACCAAAAACTCAAGCACATTATCCAACGTTGCACTGTCGCTCATTCCGCTTTGCACTACTGGATTTATGTCATCCACATCACCCAACTTATCGCTAAAGAGCGCGCTTTGGCGAGCTTCGCTCCATTTCCTATTTCCACGTATTGTATTAATCTCCCCGTTGTGCCCCACAATCCTAAATGGCTGCGCTAGCTTCCAAGAGGGGAAAGTATTGGTGCTAAAGCGCGAGTGAACAAGTCCTATCGCACTTGTGAGTGCAGGGTTTTGAAGATCCAAGAAATAGCTTCGAAGTTGACTAGAGCATAACATCCCCTTGTAGATCATACTTTGCGAGGAAAGGCTAACAATATAACAATCATTGTGTAGCTTCTCGCTTTTACGTCTGAGTCTGTATAATCTTACATCGAGTGAGAGTTCACTCGGGTGCAACTCGCTAACAAATATTTGTTTTACCACTGGTTCGGCCTCGAGTGAGCCTTTGCCAAGGAGAGAATTATCCGTTGGGACATCTCTTATTGCGAGCAATTGTAAACCCTCGCTTTGAGCAATCTCTGAGATGGACTGCTCGAACTGTGCTATGCGGTTTGGATCTTTGGGCAGAAAAACTAGCCCTGTTCCATAATTACCTTTCTCGGGAACGGCCACTCCTTGAAGCAGAATAAACTCATGTGGCACTTGTATCATTATTCCCGCACCGTCACCTGTTGCGGGATCGTCACCCTGAGCACCACGGTGAATCATATTTTCTAATATTCGTAGTGCATCATCTACAATTTTGTGTGATTTCTTTCCGTTAACGTGAAGCAATAGGCCTACTCCACACGCATCTTTCTCGTAGGCAGGATCATAAAGTCCGTGTTTGTTTTCTGGGTTAAATATATTGTCTATCATAGGCATAAAAACATCAAAAGGTTCAATAAAATTTTAATTTCTAGATGCAAAACTGAAATCTCAGGCAATGCAATCTTCATAAAGGCCCACAAATCGGTATCGCACATTAGATCCGCTGCCTCAAACAGTGTAATATTTAGTTAAAAACAAATCACTACATTGTCATTATTTGCGAAATATAGTCATATTTTTTCTATTTGCAAAATTTCTTAATAACTAGCAAATCTAGCCAAAAAGTCATTTTGAACGCAAATAATTGAAATATAAAACTGAATCTTCACTTCTTATTAACGATTTATAAAGCTTTCCACCTAGCAGGTACTTAAATTGTTAAATTAAAATATATAATAAATATGCGTTCGCGTGTTAGATCAAAGATAGAAAATAGATCCCTGGCCGAGCTACTGGTGCTGGCATTGGAGTTGGAACAAAAGGGGGAAAGGGTCAGAAATCAAAAAAAATTATGCAAAAAAATAGGTTGAAATTTTGTACATTAAAAAAATATTAATATATTTGTCATATCGTAAAGAAAAAAACAACTAATGATAGCAAACAATACCCAACATCATCAAAGCGTGCATCGTCTTCCACAAGGAGATATGTCCATTGGGTGTGTATATTGTTTATTGTAGTTTCTTTTCTTACATAAATACTAAACCATATTTGAAAGGGCTTATCTCGCAACGAGGTGGGCCCTTTTTATATTTCCACATAACAAACCATATAAAAATAAACTTAAACTATGATCAGAGTAGCACTACAAGCAAAAGGACGTCTTAATGAAGAGAGTCTAAACATTTTTGAGCAAGCTGATATCAGAATCGAAAAAA
>CAYJLL010000046.1:3937-11625 GCA_964370955.1 uncultured Rikenellaceae bacterium
CTTGAGACACGCAGTTAACTATCCACTTGAGGTGCTATACCTCAGAGACGACGATATTCCTAATGCTGTGGCGATGGGTGTGGCAGACATTGGTATTGTGGGCGAAAACGAGGTTGCCGAAACGGGGGCGGATGTGGAGATTGTACAACAGCTCAATTTCGGAAAGTGTCGTATATCGCTAGCCATACCAAAGGCCGAGGAGTACCAATCGATAGAGTATTTCAATGGTCGCCGTATTGCGACCTCCTATCCCAATATCCTGGGTAAGTTCTTCGAGGACAATGGAATTGAGGCACAGATTGAGCAGATAGCCGGCAGTGCAGAGATTGCACCAGCGGTCAACATTGCAGATGCGATATTCGACATTGTTAGCAGTGGCGGAACGCTGGTTGCCAATGGATTGAAGGAGGTCGAAAAGGTTTTTTATTCTCAGGCGGCTTTAATAGCCAGCCCGTCATTGAGTGAGGAGAAGAAAAAATTATTGGACAATCTAATTTTTCGTTTTCAGGCAATAGAGCGCAGCAAGGGGCAAAAATATATAGTTCTGAATGTGGCTGATGAAATGATAGAAGGGGTAGCGGCTATTCTACCTGGGGTTAAAAGCCCCACTATAATGCCGCTAGTGGAAAAGGGTTGGAGTGCGTTGCACGCTGTTGTGCCCGAGGATAAGTTGTGGGATATAGTAGAGGCTGTTAAAAAGCTAGGAGCTAAAGATATTATACTCTTATCAACTGAAAAAATTATTCCTTAAAACACTAAAGACTATGAAGATATATACGAAGATTGATAAGGCGATTTTCAATCGTCCATCGAGCGAAGATGGCAACATAAAGCGGGAGCTTGGCGCGATTGTGAGTCAGATCAGGGAGCAGGGCGATAAGGCTTTGTTTTCGTTGGTAGATGAGATTGATAAGTACGAAGTTGACGGGGAGAGTGTAATGGTCAGCAAAGAGGAGTTTAACAATGCCGAAAGGGTGCTGAGCGAGGATTTCAAGGTCGCTATCGAGCTTGCCAAAAGCAATATAGAGAAATTCCACAGCGCACAATTGCGTGAGGATATCACCGTCACTACGATGCAGGGCGTGGAGCTTCAACAAAGACGTGTGCCCATAAATCGAGTGGGGTTATATGTGCCTGGGGGCACGGCACCTCTTTTCTCGACGCTTCTGATGTGTGCGCTGCCTGCACGCATAGCAGGTTGTCGTGATATAATCGTTGCGACGCCTGCAAACCACAAGGGGGAGATCGCCCCTGAGATTCTCTACACAGCGGCGGCGTGTGGAGTTGAGAGGGTCTACAAGATTGGCGGAGCTATGGCCATTGCGGCTATGGCATACGGCACTGAGTCTGTACCAAAGGTTGATAAGATATTTGGCCCTGGCAATAAGTATGTGACCTACGCAAAGCAGTTGGTTGCGATGGATAGCGTGGCTATTGATATGCCGGCTGGTCCTTCGGAGCTTATGGTTTTGGGGGATCAGAGTGCTCGAGCCGATTATATTGCTGCTGATTTGCTCTCGCAGCTGGAGCACGGTATCGACTCGCAGGCCATTGCCATCGTAACGAGCGAAGAGCTTGCGCATTCGGTTGCCCAGCAGATAGAACTACAATTACCTCTTCTTGATAGAGGGACAATATTGGAGAAATCCTTGGACAACTGCGCAATAGTGATTGAGCCCTGCGTTGAGAAGATGATCGAATTGGCAAACGAATATGCAGCCGAACACCTTATCATTTCGCTCACTGACGCTCAAGAAATAGCGTATCGTATCGAGAATGCAGGTAGTATTTTCATAGGCAATTACTCGCCAGAGAGTGTTGGCGACTATGCCTCGGGCACAAATCACACCCTCCCAACAGCTGGCTGGGCAAAGAGTTATAGCGGGGTAAACATAGATACTTTCTCGAAATATATCACCTACCAAAAACTAAACTATTCGGGACTGGAGGCTATCTCTTCATGCGTTATGCTAATGGCTGAGCACGAAGGATTGAGTGCACACAAAAATGCAGTACAGATAAGACTAAACAATCAAACACAACAAAGCTTAGAGATATGAAAAAATATATAAGAGAGAATATTCTATCGCTCGCACCCTATTCGACAGCCAGAGACGAATATCAAGGCGAGCAAGAAATTGCAGTGTATCTGGATGCAAACGAGAGTCCCTACAACGATGAGTTTAACCGCTACCCCGACCCTCACCAAAGACAGCTCAAAAAAGCAATATCTCGACGTGAAGGAATACCCTGCGATAGAATTTTTATGGGCAGCGGCTCTGATGAGGCTATTGATGTGTTGATCAGAGTGTTTTGCGAACCTCGAAAAGATAAAATCATCACCATCAAGCCAAGTTACGGCATGTACAAGGTACAGGCGGCAATAAACGATATTGAATGTATCGAAGTGGCACTAAATGAGAATTTCGATGTCTGCGCCGAGGAAGTGCTCGCGGCGACGGACAGTTACACGAAGATGATAATACTGTGTTCGCCAAACAACCCCTCTGGCAATTTATTGTCACGCTCACAAGTAGAAAAAATCATTAGATCCTTCGATGGTATCGTTGTCATAGATCAAGCGTATATTGATTTTTCGGACGACCAGGGGTATGTGCCACTGTTGGACATGTGCGAGAATTTGGTTATCCTGCAAACTCTCTCCAAGGCGTGGGGTATGGCTGCACTGAGGGTGGGGATGGCTTTTGCTTCGCCTTGTATAATTGAGTATATGTCACGTGTGAAATACCCATACAACATCAACGCTCTCTCCCAAGAGATTGCAAGAGAGATGCTCGAGAGTGGCAATAACCAAGTGGAGCTAATCATCACAGAGCGCAATCGTTTGATCGAGGTGCTTCACAAGCTCAAATACATCGAGAGGGTCTACCCTAGCGATGCCAATTTTGTGATGATAAAATGCTCGGATGCCAAACGACTATACCAATACTTATTACACGAGGGCATTTTGGTCAGAGATCGCTCAGGGCTTCACGCTTGCGACAACTGCCTGCGACTGACTATTGGCAACCCCGAACAAAACACATTATTAATCAAAAAACTTCAAGACTATGAAACGAGCACTATTTATAGATAGGGATGGAACCATAATAAAAGAACCACCAATGGATTTTCAGGTTGACAGTCTCGAGAAATTGGAGTTCTGCAAGTATGCCATTAGTGGGCTAAAACTGATTTCATCGCTCGATTACCAGATGGTTATGGTGTCCAATCAAGATGGGAGAGGCACTGAATCTTTCCCCGAAGAGGATTTTATAAAACCCCACCGCAAGATGTTATCAATTTTGGAGAGTGAGGATGTTGTCTTCGATGATATTTTGATTGACAGCTCTTTCGAAAGCGAAAATTCACCTATGAGAAAACCCCGCACTGGTATGCTGGGTGAATACATAGAGGGCGATTACTCATTGGAGGAGTCCTATGTGATTGGGGATCGCCTAACAGATTTAGAGCTGGCGCAGAATCTGGGAGCCAAGGCAATTTACTTCAGCAAAGAAGAGCCACCATCTCACCTGAGAGATGTTTGCCAACTGAGCACTGATAACTGGTGTGAGATTTACGAATTTCTGCGTTTCAAAGAGCGTGTGGTGAGCATTGAGCGAAAGACAAAGGAAACCAACATCTCTATGACTCTGGATTTGGATGGCAGGGGGCTCAATCGCATCGACAGCGGCTTAAAATTCTTCGACCATATGCTCGAGCAGCTGATCTACCACAGCGGTGTATCGCTAGATTTGGTCTGCAAAGGTGATTTGCAAGTCGACGAGCATCACACCATTGAGGACATAGCCATCGTGATGGGTCAATGTCTTCGAGAGGCGCTGTTCGATAGTCGTGGCATTCAAAGGTATGGTTTTGCACTGCCTATGGACGAGTGCAACGCTTTGGTTCTTTTGGATTTGGGTGGGAGATACGATTTTTTATGGGATCTAGAATTCAAACGTGAGAGAATCGGAGACACACCCACCGAAATGTTCGAGCACTTCTTCAAGAGTCTAGCACAGAATGCAATGATAAACCTGCACATCTCTGCCACGGGCGTAAACGAGCACCACAAAATCGAGGGTGTATTTAAGGCATTCGCTCGCACGATCAAGCGTGCCATCAAAAGAGACGTTTTTGATTATTCACTTCCCTCAAGCAAAGGAGTATTATGATAGCAGTAATAGATTATGGCGCAGGGAATATACTCTCGGTTGCCAACGCCCTAAAGCGAGTGGGCGCAGAATTTGTCTTGACTGGCAATGCTGAGCAAATAGTCTCAGCCGATCGAGTTATTTTACCGGGGGTTGGCGATGCCGCCTATGCAATGGCAAAACTCAAAAGTCAAGGGCTCGATGTCGTCATTCGAGAATTAAACAAACCTACGCTGGGGATATGTCTGGGGATGCAACTGTTGTGTGAGCACAGCCAAGAGGGCGACACACCGTGTTTGGGAATCATTCCAGCCCAAGTGTACAGACTCATTGCAGACGCAAACAACAAAACACCAAATATTGGGTGGAGCGAGATAGAAAATCTTAAATCTCCCCTATTCGAAGGTCTCACCGACGGCGATTGGATGTACTACGTCCACAGCTATGCGGTCGATGTCAACCGCTTCAGCATCTGCACCTCAGAACACTCACAACAGTTCTCGGGGGCGATCCACAGAGAAAATTTCTACGGCTGCCAATTTCACCCCGAAAAAAGCGGCAAACTAGGAGAAAGGATAATAACTAATTTTTTAAAACTATGATAGAGATAATTCCAGCAATAGATATAATCGATGGCGAGTGTGTAAGACTCAGCCAAGGCGATTTCCGCAGCGTCAAGAGCTATTACAAAGAGCCGCTGGATGTTGCCAAAATGTATGAAGACATGGGCCTTAAGCGGGTGCATATAGTAGATTTGGATGGCGCGAAGAGTGGTTCACCGAAGAACCTCGATGTGGCGCAGAGGGTGTGTACAAATTGCAATCTAAAGGTTCAATATGGAGGTGGAATCAAAACCACTTCGGCGATCAACTCCCTCTTTGATAGCGGTGTGCACTATGCAATAATAGGGAGCTTGGCTATCAAGAATGCTGAGATGTTCGGTGGGTGGCTTGAGAGTTATGGCGATAGAATAATACTAGGTGCCGATGTCAAAGATGAGCGCATAGCAATTAATGGCTGGTTGGAAGACACAGGCGTGTCGATCTACGATCTAGTGGAGAGATTTCAGGGGCTAAAACGTATGATCTGCACAGACATAAGTTGCGACGGGATGCTGAGCGGCCCAAACTTTGAACTCTACGATAGACTAAAAGCAAAATACATACACATTGAAACAACAGTCAGCGGGGGTATTAGCTCGTTTGAGGATATCAGAAAGTTAGATGAGCGAGGACACAGCTCAGTGATTGTAGGCAAGGCGATCTACGAAGGACGTATAACAGATAAAGAAATAAGAGAATGGTTGCAAAACGAATAATATGTCATCAGAGATGTGGCACAGAATATAAACATACCCTTTAGTGTGGGCGGTGGCATATCAAGCGTGGGCGATGCTGAGGCGTTATTTGCTGCTGGGGCAGACAAGGTTACCATCAACAGCTCGGCTGTGAGAGATCCCTCGCTCATCACACAGATTGCCTCACGATTCGGTCAACAAGCCCTAGTGGTGGCAATTGATGCACTAGAGCAGGACAATAAATGGATAGTGACAACCCACTCAGGAAGTGTGCGCACAGAAAAAGAGTTATTCGAGTGGGCAAGCCAAGCCCAAAATCGGGGAGCAGGCGAGATACTCTTCACCTCGATGTCACACGATGGCACTAAGCAAGGTTACCCCTGCTCTGTCTACGCCCAACTAGCGAGTCAACTCTCGATTCCCATCATCGCCTCGGGCGGTGCAGGAGAAATGAGCCACTTCAGGGATGTGCTACAAGATGGAGTAGCAGATGCTGCACTGGCAGCCTCACTTTTTCACTACAATGAAATAACAATAAAAGATTTAAAACAATACCTCAACAAAAATAACATAAAAGTAAGACTATAACAATGCGACAACTAGATTTCAATAAATTCGAAAATGGCTTAGTACCTGTGATTATACAAGATAACTCGACGCTCAAGGTTCTGATGCTTGGGTATATGAACTCTCAAGCCTACCAAAAGAGCCTCAAGGAGGGATTAGTCACATTTTTCAGCCGCTCCAAGGGGAGACTTTGGACCAAGGGCGAGACTTCGGGTAATTTCCTACACATTAAATCTATGGAGATTGACTGCGATTGCGACACACTGCTAATCAGGGTTGAGTGCCCAGGTGTTTGCTGTCACACGGGCACACTGAGCTGTTTTAATGATGAGAGTTCCGAGGGTTTTATCGGCAAGCTAGAGGCTTTGATCCAACAACGCAAACGAGATATGCCAAGTGGAGCATACACTACTCGCCTTTTCGAAGAGGGCACCAATAAGATAGCCCAAAAAGTGGGCGAAGAGGCAGTGGAGACTGTTATCGAGGCTATCGCCCAGAACGATCAGCGGATGATCTACGAGATGTCGGATTTAATATATCATATGCTAGTATTGCTGACCCACAAAGGTTTTTGTATTTCGGACATTGAAAAGGAGTTACAAAAGAGACACAAGTAAGAGGTTGGAGTTTATTTTACTGTAAGTATTATGGTTTCCATTCATCAAACCCTATTTTGCTGTATAAGGCATCTCCATTTTAGGAGATGTCTAGCGCAAGTCAAACACCTCGGATAGAGAGCCAGAAATTTGTGGAGCTACAAGGAAGCCTGTAACACTGACTGCTGCTACAACGGCAAGTGCCACGATGGGCAGTAATTGTGGAGAGTATAAATGTGGCAGTATAAGGATATTAACGTCGATATGAAACATACAAATCTGCACCTCTACTTGAAGATATGTATTTATCTTCAATCATTTCGTAGTGTGAATGCTGCGAATCACCCTCAATTGTATTGGGTCCATTGAATCTCCCTCTGAAAGAGTTGTGGTAGTAGTTAACTACAAAGCTGTTTCCAAAAATGGAATCGGAATAATCGATGCGAATAGTATCTTTGACTTGGAAATTAATCTCATCGCCATTTTGACTGTACTCTACCATATACTCTTGTGGCTCATCTCTATAATAAGATATTTTCCACACCAAAGAGTCTTGTGATATAATGTCAATCGTATTATCACCACTTGTAAATACACCATCACGGGGCATATCATCTAACTCATCTTTTGAACAACTAACAAAAACAAATGCTACTAAAACTGCGTATAAATATCTCATATCACTTAAATTATATCACAAAGTTACAAAAAATCAGGAAATAATCCACCCGACCCTCATCTTAGCGCATGATAACACTGAACTAATTGAGTTAACAGCGCACCTCGCCCCGAGCGACTTTGAGAGTATTGCCCCCACAACTACTGACTGCACGACAACTCGCCTAATCTTCTCTTGGGGCATCTGCGCTCGTTTGCGCACACGTTTGAGGATGTTTGAGACTGTGCCAACGACAAACTCATTATGTTTATTTTCAACGATATAGTCTGCGTCAAACGACATCCCTCGATTGAGTGCTATTCGCCTCGCTTGCGGAGTATTGAAGTCTTCAGGTATTTTGATTCTTTCGATGCGCCACTCTTGCTTTACTGCTCCAAATACGGACTTCCTCA
>CAYJLL010000047.1:0-7899 GCA_964370955.1 uncultured Rikenellaceae bacterium
CTATGAGCCGTTCTGACCGTATGGCTAAGTACAACCAACTTCTTCGCATCGAAGAACAGCTTGGTGACGAGGCTATCTACGGTTACGCTAAAGTAGCTCGCAAATAGTCCTTAAACTAAGGCTAAATATAAAAGAGCATCCCTTCTATGAGGGATGCTCTTTTTTTGTGGGGATTTAGCACACCGAACCCTACCATTGTAGTTAAATATCACCTTGGTATGAAAATACGTGGAATAATCCTACCTTTGCATTATGAAAAAACTAATCTTTACTCTTTTGGCGGGCGCTGTCTCGCTCTGTGCAAGCACTGGTGATGCTCTAGCCCAGAAAACACAAAACAACAATACAACCCAAGACAACGTCATCTCTCGTGACTATATTTATGTGGGCATTACCCCGCCTAAAATTCAGGGCGCTGAGTTCGGGCGATTCTTCGACAACATGGTCAATGGCTCAGCCGTCGCCATCGGCAGCCTAGAGGTCACTGTCAGCTCTCCAAAGGTAAGCTATCGTGATATTTTCAAGGCGGTTGCACAAGAGATAATGAAAATTGATAATAAATACTCTGAACTTTACACCATAGAGGATGTAAAATTCAAAGTGCCTAATAAAAGCGTCACCGAGACTCTGGATTTTTTCTTCGAGGTTAAATTAGTTGCCACCGATGGTAATGCTTTCGAGAGGATGGGTATGATAGAAGGCAAATTTCAGAAATGGTACGAAAAAGTATATCTAGTGCCTGTTAATATCACAGTAAAACCCCAAGAAATAGACCTTAAGGCTTTATGAAAAACCTAGCAGTAATTATAGTTGCAGGGGGCAGTGGCCAGAGAATTGGCAGCTCTACCCCAAAGCAATTTCTCGAAATTCAGGACAAACCCATTCTTTTGCACACCCTAGAGGCTTTTTCGGAGGCTGGCGAGCGAATTGTGGTGTTGCCACAAGAGCACGTGGGGCTGTGGGTTGAGATTTGCGAAAAGTTCTCAGTTACTCTAAAACACAAGATAGCCCTCGGGGGTAAAAATCGTGTGGAATCAGTGAGTAGCGGCCTTAGCTTGGTGGGCGATGCGCAATACGTTGCAGTTCATGACGGGGTGCGCCCTTTTGTCTCACAGGAGGTAATCGAAAACACCTACACCCTTGCAAGGGAAAAAGGGGCAGCTATTCCTGTAGTTGAGCTCAGCGACACCATTAGAATGGTGAAGAAAGATGGTTCAAGCACAACACTTGAGCGTTCTAGCTTGCGAGCCGTTCAGACTCCTCAGATTTTCAAAGCAGGCCTACTTAAGGATGCTTACAAAAATATCGCGAGCTTAGGTACCGCAGGAAGTTTCACTGACGACGCCTCTGTTGTCGAAGCCCTTGGGTTTGAAGTGGCACTATCCGAAGGCTCACCCTCGAATATCAAGATTACCTACGCGCGAGATTTGGAGTAATTTATTCGGTGTCTGAGGCTTTACATATCCTAAATGAGATGAAAAAAAGTTTAAGAGCATAAAAAAATAGCAAAAAAAATTTGCTCTATTAATTTTTTTACTTACCTTTGCACAACGTTAAAGGGGAGAAATCCTAATTTTAATGATAATACACGGTGGTTGTAGCTCAGTTGGTTAGAGCATCAGATTGTGGTTCTGAGGGTCGTGGGTTCGATCCCCATCATCCACCCAGGGGGGAAACAAAGTGTTTTTAAATACTTTGTTTCATTAGAAGAGACGCTTATGTGTCTCTTCTTTTTTTTATGCCCTGTGCTCTGAGTTTTTCTTCCACAACGTAGCTCCCTACATCTCCATCTGAGACCTACTGTCACGGATGAGGTATCGAAACCCCTACTCCACCTCCCTACGTTAACTATTCCCCTAGCTTCTCTTAAAAAAAGCCTCCGCACTACTTTTACACAGATGAGATATAGGCATAAAAAAAGGGTACTAGCTATAAAACTAGTACCCTTTGTAGCGGAGGAAGGACTCGAACCTCCGACCTTTGGGTTATGAGCCCAACGAGCTGCCAACTGCTCCACTCCGCGATCATTTTCTGAGAACAAAAGTAGACAAAAATATCTACCCTTCCAAATTTTCCTGCTAAAAAAATAACTTTTTTTTATCTCACCCTATTAACTACGATATTTGGTCCAGCGTAGAATATCCATTAGTGAAGGCTTTTTTCCATACATAAAGATACCCACACGATAGATCTTGGCAGCAAAATAGGTCATCGCAATAAACGAACCATAAAGGATTCCCACTGACAATAGAATCTCCCACAGGTCTACTCCATAGGGTATTCGAGCCATCATAACAATGGGCGACGAGAAAGGTATCATCGAACCCCAGAATGCCAAGCCACTTGAGGGATCTTTGATTGCAGACATCATCACAAAGAAAGATATAATGATAGGGATAGTAAGCGGCGTTTGCATCTGCTGACTATCTTCAACAGAATCGACCGCGCTTCCCACAGCTGCATACATTGACGCATAGAGCAGGTATCCACCCACAAAGTACAAAATAAAACCACCTACTATGCCTAGCAAATACATAGGGTCGGCAAGCAGAGACATCGCCCCACCCAGACCCGATGGAATCTCAACCGCTGCTCCTGCGCCCATCTGCGCCCCACTCATTGCAGCCTCAGGAGTAATCAAGCCCGAAACAACACCCATGCCTATTCCCACCAGAACTATCCAAATAGCAACCTGAGTGAGTGCGACCAGCGCAATACCTAGTATCTTACCCATCATAAGCTCAAATGGGCGCACCGAGCTAACCATCACCTCGATGATGCGGCTACTCTTCTCTTCCACAACTCCCTGCATCACCATCACCCCATAGATCAAAACAAACATATAAATTAGTATTCCCGAGGCATAACCCACCGCCATGGACATAGCCGAAGATGTCTGTTCTTTCTCGCTAGAATCATCGCCCTCTTGCGCTGCTGCTTGCTCTTGGTTGATTTTATAGGTGGCGATAGATACATCTGCCGTTATGGAGCGCATAATCGAATCTAGTTGAGGGACGCTGCTAGTGGCAACCCTCTCACGCTCGATGATATTTTCAATCTGTCGAGTTATCTGCCCCTCCAGCTCAAAGGACGATGCGCCCGACATATAAAGTTCAACGGCTTTATTGCCTTGCGAGAAAATATCCTCCGCTATGACTAGATAGCCCGAAGCATCAGAATTAGCCTCGACCATAGATGGGTAGCCAAGGGGAGAGGTTTCAAACTTGGCAATATCGGTATTTTGCAGCTGGGGTGCTACCTGACCCGAGGGGTCATACACAGATATAATTCTCTGCTCTCCGCCGCTATACATAGCAATCAGAGCTGGTACAACCATCATTGCCACTATCAAAAGAGGCATCAGAATTGTGGTTATAATAAAGGCACGCTTGCGCACTCTGGTGCGATACTCTCGGCCGATAACTAATGATATATTACTCATAAAGTGATAGTTTGATTAAAGGTTAGTTTTTGGCATAAATTCGTCTCCCACAGTGCGAATGAAAACCTCGTTCATTGACAGCATTTTTTCTGAGAAATTCACTATCTCCACTGCCGAGTTTGCGCTAGAGATAATCTCGCGAGGCTTTTGATTGTCTCCCAAATGCAGTTGTGCTCTGAGTAGACCACCTTTGTCCTCGAGCATTTCCACTCCACACTGCCCTGAAAGCGCAGCCTCAAGAGCCGTTTGAGTTCCTGTAAAATCGAGTGTGTAGACATTCCCCCCCGAGCGGCGAAGTTCATCGACCGAACCACTCAACACATTCTTCGAGCGATTAATCAAGGTGATATGATCGCAAATCTCCTCCACAGAGTTCATATTGTGGGTCGAGAAAATCACTGTTGCACCCTCTCGCGCACGCTCTAGGATTTCTTCCTTTAGGATATTAGCATTAATGGGGTCAAAACCCGAGAATGGTTCGTCGAAAATCAACAACTCTGGGTTGTGAATCACAGTGACTATAAACTGAATCTTCTGCGCCATACCCTTCGAAAGCTCCGAAACTTTTTTGTTCCACCAGCCTTGGATCTCAAACTTCTTGAACCATTTTTTTAGCTCAACCATAGCATCCGCACGCTTGAGCCCCTTCAATCGAGAAAGATACAAAGCCTGTTCGCCCACTTTCATTTTCTTATACAGACCTCTCTCCTCGGGCAGATAGCCTATGCGCATCACATCCTTTTGAGTAATGGGACGACCGTCAAAAAGCAGCTCGCCGGTATCGGGGAGCGTGATGCGGTTGATTATACGGATCAGGGTAGTTTTACCTGCTCCATTAGGCCCCAACAGGCCATAGACTGAGCCACGAGGAATCGACACACTCACATCGTCCAACGCGCGATGGGCGGCATAGTCTTTTACTATATTTTTTGCTTGGATTATCATAGTTATATTTTTTGTTTCTATTACAAAGATACTAATTTTCGGAGGATTTCAAAACAAGATTATTCCCTTGTTTACGCAATGGTAATCTTTTGTAGGGGTACATCTAGGCAAGGTAAATGAGGCTCATTTGACAGCTCACGCAATCAAAATCAGCACGCAAGCGTTTGCCGTTATTCTCCATATATAGGCTCTCGGCGCTACCACCTTGCCCATGACACATTCCCAACTGACGGCGGATGCAATGGCGAGTTTTCAACACTTCCTTGCCTCGAATTTCACCTCCAATCTCGAGTGCTCGCTCAATCTGACGCACTCCACTTTCACGATAGAATGTTTCGCTGAGTCTATTTGAGATATTAGCTCGATAGTCCATAGCCTCTAGATCTAGGCTGGTGTGCTCTTGCGGCTTTCTCTGCGCTCGTTCATATGAAGCTAATATCTTGACAAGAAGTTTCTCTAGTAGTTCAGTGCGGATGGCGTTAAGCCCTGAGATAGGCATAAAAGGCAGCTGAGAGTTTTGAATATCCACGCTAGAGATTCTAAAAATTGTAGCACAGCTCTTATTAATTGACTTGATGATATTCTCTTTCGTTCTCTCTTGATTATTAGATAGCTCCATACTATCATCTAGCACGAGCTCAACTTTCACACCCTCCCACTGGGCAGTCACAACGCTCGACGACCACACAATATCCACAGGTAAAAATCGCTGCGAGGAGGGTTTGAAGTTTTTATCATAGTTACGATAGATAACATCACCCATTTGTGGTTGCGCTCCATGCAAAGCAATCAGCCACTGGTCGCCCTTACGATAAACGCCATTCACCGCCCCACCACATACCTCACCGCTACGTTTAGTCCAACACAGCCCATCACCACAAACCACTTCTTGCTCGCTGCGCAAACAGATCTCCCCCTTTGTATTGACGCTAAGCACCTCACCTAGAGCCTCGCCCAGCGACTTAGTAGCTGCTCCGACCTTCGCTCGTGGATTATCGAAAAAATACAGTCCGCCATTTCGTGAAAAAGTTTTCTTTGGATTGGGTACAAAATTTCGCTCTACATCTCCATGAGACACCCTTGAAGCGCCTAGTTTCTTAAGAATATCATCATAGTAGGCCACAGTGTTTACGACATATCGCTCGTCTTTCAAACGTCCTTCAATCTTCAGCGAACATACTCCTGCATCTATCAGGTCCTTCACTCTTTCACCCAGCGCCATATCTCCCACCGAAAGCAATTCTTTGCCTCGATGCAATAGTTCGCCCTTGCCATCATACAGATCATATCTCGAACGACACGACTGGGCGCACCCTCCACGATTGCCACCCCTGCCACACAAAGCGTGCGAGAGATAACACTGGCCACTGTAACCAACACAAATTGCTCCATGAATAAAAGCCTCCAACTCCAAATTGGGGCACTCTTTGTGGACTTGCGAGATTTCCGAAAGCGTCATCGCTCTTTCGAGCACAACTCGCTTAAAACCCATCTTCTGAGCCATCGCAACCCTTTCGACCCCCATATTAAACATCTGGGTCGAACTGTGAAGCTCAATGGGCGGAAGATCCATCTTCAAAAATGCAGCATCCTGAACAATGAGAGCATCCACACCAGCTTTCCATGCCTCACAGGCTACCTCTTGGGCTTTTTTAAGCTCATCATCGAAAAGGATAGTGTTCATGGTCATAAAGACCCTCGCCCCAAAACTATGGGCATACTCCGCCAGCGAGGCTATACTCTCAAGAGAATTGCCAGCCGCCGCACGCGCACCAAAAGCTGGGCCACCTATATAAACAGCATCGGCCCCTGCGTCTATTGCACAGCGACCGATATGAGCATCTCCCGCAGGAGACAATAGTTCTATTTTCATTAGCTATAAATTATCAGCAATAATGAGAATTTATTTATGTGACTACCCAACGTTGGGGTAATTCTTATTGTAAGCTAAACTTACTTTGCGTAAGAGACAGCACGTGTCTCACGAATCACCGTCACCTTAACCTGACCTGGATAGGTCATCTCGTCTTGGATCTTCTTAGCAATATCGTGCGAGAGTATCTCTGCAGCTGTATCACTAATTTTCTCAGAACCAACGATAACACGAAGCTCACGACCCGCTTGGATTGCGTAGGTCTTAAGTACCCCCTCGTGTGATTGTGCCAAGTCTTCCATCTCTTTTAGACGCTTTATGTAGCTTTCAACTACCTCACGACGCGCACCAGGGCGAGCTCCCGAAATAGCATCACACACCTGAACAATAGGCGAAATGAGCGAAGTCATCTCCACCTCGTCGTGGTGAGCACCAATAGCGTTCACAACCTCAGGCTTTTCTTTCAAACGCTCGGCGATCTTCATACCGATGATTGCGTGTGGAAGTTCTGGTTCATCGTCTGGCACCTTACCTATATCGTGAAGAAGACCAGCACGGCGAGCCAACTGAGCATTCAGTCCTAGTTCTGCCGCCATAGTTCCTGCTAGGTTCGCAACCTCACGAGAGTGTTGCAATAGGTTTTGACCATAGCTAGAGCGATATTTCATCTTACCTATCAAACGAATCAATTCTGCATTCAGTCCGTGGATACCCAGATCGATAGCGGTACGCTTACCAACCTCGATAATCTCCTCCTCGATTTGACGCTGAACTTTCGATACCACCTCCTCAATGCGAGCAGGGTGGATACGTCCGTCAGTAACTAGTTGATGAAGCGCCAAACGAGCCACCTCACGACGAACAGGATCGAATCCTGAAAGGATAATAGCCTCAGGGGTATCATCAACGATGATCTCAACACCAGTTGCTGCTTCCAGCGCACGAATGTTACGCCCCTCACGGCCGATGATACGACCTTTCACCTCGTCTGAATCGATATTAAATACGGTCACAGAGTTTTCGATAGCGGTTTCGGTTGCAACACGTTGAATCGATTGAACCACAATCTTTTTCGCATCCTTGTTGGCGGTTAGTTTTGCCTCCTCAATGATTTCATTTGAGATAGTCACTGCTTGAGCTTTCGCCTCTTCACGTACCATCTCTAGCAATTGAGCTTTAGCATCCTCGACCGATAGGCCGCTGATTTGCTCAAGCATAGTTTTTTGTTTCTCGCTCATTTGGCCTAGTTCTGCACGTTGGCGATCTAGGTTAGCCATTTGTTGTTCAACCTTGGTTTTGGTTGATTCGAACTCTTTTTCTTTATTGCGAAGTTCAGCTGCAGCAGATTGAGTTTGCGACTGCTCGTGTTTTAGTTTGCTCTCGATCTGCGAGATGCGATTATTGCGGTCTGCAACATTTTTTTCGTGCTCGCTTTTTAGTTGTAGGAACTTTTCTTTCGCTTGAAGTATTTTCTCTTTCTTTAATAGTTCGGCGTCAGCCTCAGCCTCTTTGAGTATCGATGTGCGACGTTTTTCGGTTGATTTATAGGTAACAAAGTATGTTATCAGACCAGTGGCAACTACCGATACAACAGCGAGGATAATTATGGTTAGAATATCCATCTTTTATTTGTTGTTAT
>CAYJLL010000047.1:7909-11328 GCA_964370955.1 uncultured Rikenellaceae bacterium
ATTAGGTTTAGTTAGTTTATGAATTAGTTAAATTTGTTTTTTTTAAAAAAAAGGGATTCTCAAAGCTAGGTTTGACGGAAGACTACTCTATCAAACATTTTTGGCATCCGTCCTATGAGGTGAAGTTTCCACTGTTACCTTACTCATCTCTGATTGTAAGCTGCGTCCACCCCGAGGAGTGGCGAGCAGTGAGGCCTGCTTTTAAAGTCATATTGGTTACATCTGCCGATTTAAAAATTGTTAGTTCCGCAAAGCATACTTGAGAACCCCGTATCTAAATTTGTTATTTCTTGTAATAACTTAGTTATTTTTAGCTCTATGAGCTAAATGCTCCTCTTACTTTTCCTTCAAAAAATCTTCTATCGCTTTATTGAGCTCATTCACATGCAGACGATCAGTCGAAAAATCCAATTTTTGTTCCAATTCCTCACGCTCGACAGCAATCTCAAGCGCCGCCATTGCAACATAGGTGAGGATGTCCTCATTATAACGGCGTTTAAGCTTAGATATTTTCTGCTCCAGGCGTTTGGCTGCCGCCCTCACCCTTTGCTCTTCGTCTTCTCCTGTAACTGTTACGCCATAGGGTTTCTCGGCTATGATAACTCGTATTTTCTGCGCTTTTTGACTCATAATCGCTTAGTTTATTTATTGAGTTGGGCGATTGCAGCGTCAAGGGTCTTGATCATCAGCCCGATTTTTGCTTTTGCAGCTTTCGGATCAGCCCCAACACCGATAGCAGCTGCGCTCAGATTCTCGATCTGACTTTGCGTTTTGAGCTCCTCTAGTTGTTGTTTGAATTGCTCACTACGCACCCTCTCGGCTTGGAGTTGTGCCTGCAAACGCGCATTAGCATCCTTAAGCTTTCGAGCATTCTCAAGCAAGGTCTCTACATTCGAGGCTAGGGATGTTAATTTTTGGTTTGACGACATTGTTTATCCGTTTTTTCGTCTCCTTATAATCTGTGATTCATGGAGAGTTTAACACAAAGATAGGTGTTTTTTGGTGTTGTGCAAAACTTTTTAACCCTAGGTGTAGCTTGCAATCAAAACACGCCACACCTAGGAGTTTTACTAGCAATTACTTCTGTTTTTCGATCCACTCGCGTGCATTAACAAAAGCCTCGATCCAAGGCGACACTTTGTCTGCAGCACGATCCTCGGGGTAGTAAGCCCAGTTCCAAGGACGAAGCGAACGCTCGAAGTGAGGCATCATCGCCAAGTGGCGACCATCCCCAGAACAGATACCTGCAACACCATAATCCGAACCATTAGGGTTGGCTGGATAAGCGTTGTAGCTATACTTCAGCGCCACGTTGTACTCGCTCTCAGCCTTAGGCAACACAAACTTACCTTCACCATGAGCAATCCAAATACCAAGGCTTGAACCCTCTAGCGAACGTAGCATTACTGATGGTGATGGAAGTATGTCTACTCCAACGAAACCACTCTCGAACTTACCCGAGTTGTTGTGATCCATATAAGCACGCTGCTCTCCAGTGGTTTTATCCACTAGCCCAAGTTCCATCATCAACTGACATCCATTACAGATACCAACCGATAGGGTATCCTCGCGAGCGTAGAATTTATCAAGAGCCTCTTTTGCTTTTGGGTTGTAAAGGAAAGCACCAGCCCATCCCTTAGCAGATCCAAGTACGTCAGAGTTAGAGAAACCACCCGAGAAAGCAATCATGCTTACATCCTCGAGAGTCTCACGACCTTCGATCAAATCGGTCATGTGTACGTCCTTAACATCGAAACCTGCAAGGTACATATTCCAAGCAATCTCACGCTCACACTGACAGCCCTTCTCACGAATAACCGCCGCTTTAATGCCCGATGGAGTGCGACGCTTAGCATCTAGTCCATAGCTGCTCAACATGCCAGTAAATCCTTGAGGGAATTTATAGGTAAGAGCTTGGTTTTTGTAGTTGTTATAGCGATCAAGAGCCAAGGCTGGAGTTGATTGATTGCGATCAAGTAGGTAAGAAGTCTTATACCAAGTATCGCGCAATGAATTGATATCCAACGCCAAACGCTCGCAACATCCGTGAGTAATTGAGAACGTTCGATCAAGGTTTACGCTTGCAATTCTCTGAGCTGCAACACCCATAGAATCCAACTGCGCAATCACGCTCTGAGCATCTTCAACCTGAAGCAGGATAGATGGCTTTTCGCTAAATAGCAATTTCACTAGGTCAGCCTCACGAAGTGGGTTCAAATCGGCTGTAAGACCAGTTTTCACACCCGCAAAACACATCTCTAGCATAGCGGTAATCAAACCACCGCCTGAGATATCGTGACCCGAAAGTACTTTATCTTGTTCGATAATGGCCTGTACCGCATTCCAAGCACGCTTGAAGTACTCGCCCGATGCAACCGTAGGAGCATCATCGCCAATAGCATTTTGAGTCTGCGCAAATGCCGAACCAGCCAAAGCAAATTTCTCCTCGCCACTGAAGTCAACATAAATAAGCTCAGATTCCTTCTCTTGTAGAGCTGCCTTAACACACTTTTTGATGTCCGACACCTCACCAGCTGCCGTGATAATCACCGTTCCTGGAGCGTAAACCTTCGACCCATCAGAGTATTTCTGAGTCATCGAAAGTGAGTCCTTACCAGTTGGGATATTGATTCCTAGCTCGATAGCAAAATCAGAGGCTGCCTCAACCGCTTTGTAAAGGCGAGCATCCTCACCCTCATTCTTACAAGGCCACATCCAGTTTGCCGACAACGACACATTGCTAAGTCCACCCTCGATAGGAGCAAAAATCAAGTTGGTTAGCGATTCAGCAATAGCCATCACCGAACCTTTCGCTGGGTCTACCATCGCTACGGCTGGAGCCGCACCCAAAGAGTTGGCAACACCACCCTCACCTTGATAGTCAACCGCAAACACACCGCAATCGTTCAGAGGTAGTTGAACCGCACCAGCACACTGTTGAAGCGCAACCTTACCCGTCACCGAGCGGTCTACTTTATTAGTGAGCCAGTCCTTACAAGCCACACCTTCGATCTGAAGTACGTTGGTGATGTATTTCGATAGTTGGTCTGCGCTGTACTGCACTCCTGCGTAGTTCTCAACAACCGTGCGGTCGGTAAGAATCGAACGTGGAGTTTTACCGAACATGTCGTCAAGTTGCAAGTCGATAGGTTTTTCGCCAGTTTTATTATCAACGAAAGTAAATTGCATATCGCCCGTAGTCTCGCCAATCACATAGAAAGGACAACGCTCACGCTCTGCAATCTTTTGGAATTTCTCGATGTGCTCTTCTTTGATAACAAGTCCGATACGCTCCTGTGATTCATTACCCACGATCTCTTTGTAAGAAAGGGTTGGATCGCCAATAGGAAGTTTGTCAATATCAATGCGACCACCCGTAGCCTCAACTAGCTCAGATAGACAGTTAAGGTGTCCACCTG